>DASYCL010000941.1:0-3514 GCA_036500245.1 Polyangiaceae bacterium
CGTCGCCGAGACGTCGATCAGCACGAAGTTGCCTTCGCTCGGCGTGGGCATCAGACCATCGATGCGGCAGAGCCGCTCGATGAGCTCGTCTCGCGAGGTCCGCAGTTCGGCGATGCGCGCGTCGAACTCGGCCGCGTCGTCGAGCGCCGCGCTGGCAGCGGCCAGCGTGATCGCCGGGATGTTCCAGGGCACTTTGACGCGCGAAAGCAAGCGCACGACCGCCGGATGCGCGAGCGCATAGCCGAGTCGAATGCCCGCCAAGCCGAACGCCTTGGAGAACGTCCGCATGACGATCGCGTTCGGAAATTCTTCGAGCAAACGCGAGAACGACTCACCTTCGCCGAACTCGTGATACGCCTCGTCGATCACCGTGGGCAGACCGAGGCGGAGCAGGCGCTTCATGTCTGCTTCCGTGATGCGGCCGCCCGTGGGGTTATTGGGCGTACACAGGAAAATCACCTTCGTGCGCTCGGTCACGCCGCGGATCAAACCGGCCAGATCATGATCGTGATCTTCGGTCATCGGCACGAGCACCGGAATGCCGCCGACGGTGCGCGTCCGCGCCTCGTACATGCTGAACGTCGGCACGCTGAGTAGCACTTCCTCGCCCGGGCCGACGAACGTGCGGATCACGACGTCGATTAGCTCCGTGGAACCCGCGCCGAGGATGACGCTACCCTCGCCGAGTGCGTCCCGGCGCGCGAGCTTCGACTTCAGCGCCGGCGCGCCACCCGGGTAGTAGTTACCGCGCGTCGCCGCTTCGACGATTGCGTTGATCACGCGCGGGCTCGGCGTGTACGGGCTTTCGTTCGACATCATGCGCAAGAGATTGTCTTGGCTGTCCGCGACCGCGAAGTGATCTTCGTTGTAAGGCTTGGCCGCACGCACCCAGCTCGGGGCGTAGAATTCGATACTCTCCGGATCGATCGTCTGTGGCTCGCCAGCGCCGGGCTCGTCCCCCAGGCTGTCGCCGAAAACGCGCAGCATCGCTTCCGCACAAGCCATTGCTTGCGGCGTATCCACGTCGATCCAGCGCACGTCGCCCACGTCGGTCGCGAGGAAACGGCCGCGGCGGCTGAGCGCCTGCACGCCATCGCTCAATGAACAATCGCCGTTCATGGCTTCGACGGCGGCAAGCTCCGCGATCAGCGCAGGGCCGATGCGGAACACACCGGTGTCGAGCGCGTCATAGCTCTCCAGCTCTTTGGCGATTTTTTTGATCTTGCCGTGCTCGACACCGACCTTCGTGGCGTCGTCCAAATCGAAGCAACGTTCGATGTCGTAGTCGACGGCGAGCGCGCAGGAGCCTTCCGGCACATGAGCGGACAGCAAGCGCCGCACGAGCTCGGGTGAGTACAAGTGATCCGACATCGTGAGCACGCATTCGCGATCGACGTAGTCAGCGGCAGCGAGCAAGCTCACGCCGTTCTTCTTGTCGAAGTGCGGGTTGTCCACGAACGAGATCTGGAGACCCAGATCCGTTTCAGCAGCGAGCGTGCGGCGCACGAGCTCACCCTGGAACCCCGTGATCACAACAGCCTCTTGAATGCCCGCGGCTTTCAATGTGCGAAGGACGCGCAGCAAAAGTGGCACACCTTGAACCACTCGGAGGGGCTTCGGGAGCGAATCCGCCCCCTCGCTCAGTCGCGAGCCAGTGCCTGCTGCCAGCACGATGGCCCGAGTTACGCGTCGCTCCGTCATCTCCAAGACTCACTTTCGTCGCCTGAGATAGCGCCCAGGTTGAAGGATGTATGGGCCTTAGCATGAGCCGTGACAAGTGGGCAAACCCTATAAGATTTGATAACTTAGACACCCTAAAATGTGTCTTCGGCCGGACACAGTGTTGCAAAATAACGACAGAGCTGTCCCCTCCCAGCCTCACTGGTCAAACCGGGATAAACTAGAATAACTTCACGATATTACGAGCTAGATCCTGGCAAATTCACGGTTTTCAGCTTGAATTCGCGAATCGGCGCACTGCGTTAGCGCTTTCGCACTTCCGCGTACCTCAGGACAGCCCGATCAGGCCAGCGAGCGGACGAGCTCCCGCGCGCGCTCGAGGTCGCTAAAGTCATCGACCTCGGTCCAGCCCAGGTCGGCAACCGCGACGGCTTCGGCTTCGAGTCGGCCTGCGGCAATCAAACGCGAATAGATGTCCTCGTAATAGAGACCGGTTTCGCCGCCCGCGATCACGCGCTCGAGTGCAGCGAAGAGCGAGCGCGTGAGGCGCGCGGCGACGCGTTCGATTCCAATGCTTTCACCAGCACTTGCATCGAGCGCAATGCCTTTGCCGAACGCGGAAATCCGGTTGCCGACAGCGCTCACCTTCATCGCCTCGGCGTCGAGCATGCGACCCGCATCGACCGCGACGGCGAGATCCGCGGCGGACGCGTCGAGCCGCTCCAGCACTTGACGCTGGAACACCAGGTCCCCATCCAGCTTGAAGAAAGCGTCGCTGCCGACGCTGTCGCGACAAAGATTGAGCGATACAGAGTTTTGCGTGCGATCGAATGCGGGGTTTTTGCAGTACTCAACGAGCAGCGGCGCATCTCTCATCGCGTGCTCCACGGCGTCCTCGCGATAGCCCGTGGCGAGCACCACTTTTCGCACGCCATACTCCGCGAGCAAACGCACCGCACGACCCAAGATCGTCTCGCCTCCGAGATCGACGAGCGCCTTCGGACGGTCATCGGTGATCGGTCGAAGGCGTGACCCGACACCAGCTACGAGAATCACAGCCGCCGACGTTTTCATCTGACAAATTCCTTGATTTCGTGACTCGTGCCATTGCACACGGGCACGCACCTTGCTAGGAGCCGCGCATGCAACGACCTGAGAAAGTTCAAAAAGCCGAAGGAAAGCTCGCCGTACTCTTGCCGGGAATCGGCGCTGTGTCCACGACCTTCATGGCTGGCGTAATGCTCGCCAACAAGGGACTCGTGAAGCCGATCGGGTCGCTCACGCAAAGCGGAACCATTCGCTTGGGCAAGCGCACGGACAATCGCATTCCACGGATCCGGGATTTCGTACCACTCGCGAAGCTCGAAGATCTCGTCTTCGGCGGCTGGGATTTGTTCCCCGAAAATGCCTACGAAGCCGCGGCTCACGCCGAGGTGCTCGAGTCGAAGCATCTCGATCCGGTGAAGGACGATCTCGCGAAGATCAAACCGATGCCCGCGGTCTTTTATCCGGAGTACGTGAAGCGCCTTCACGGCACGCACGTGAAGAAGGCACCGAGCAAATACGAAATGGTCGAGCAGCTCCGCGCCGACATTCGCAACTTCATCAAGGACAATGGTTGCTCGCGCGCCGTGTGCGTCTGGTGCGCGTCGACTGAAATCTATCTCGAGCCCGGACCGGTGCATCAATCGATCGCGTCGTTCGAAAAGGGGCTGCGCGAGAGCGATTCGACGATCAGCAACTCGATGATGTACGCCTGGGCCTGTTTGAAGGAAGGCGTGCCCTTCGCCAACGGCGCTCCGAACCTGACCGTGGATTTCCCGGCTGCGCTCGA
>DASYCL010000942.1:0-4335 GCA_036500245.1 Polyangiaceae bacterium
AAGCTCTCGGCGGCAACAGCTATTCGAACTTCTACGGCGCCGCAATTTTCGGTGGCGGGCTCGAGCTCGACAATTGCCTCATCGCCAACAACACGACCGACAACAACCTCGGCCGCATGAGCTGCGCGGGCGGCACCCTGACCGGCAAGAACGATCTGCAATGGCCGAAAAATAAGGTCGCCGGCGGCGGCGCGGACACCGATTGCCTCGCCGGCATCACGTACGCCGATCCCATGCTCGGCGCGCTCGGCAACAACGGCGGCTCGACGCTCACACTCGCGCCCGCTGCGGCTGCGACCGTCGTGCAAACCGGTAGCAATTGCCCGATGATCGATCAAACCGGCAAAGCGCGCAAAACGCCGTGCACGCTCGGCGCGCTCGAGCTTTGAGGCTGCCGCGATCAGAGCGACTGAAGCACGGTGAACCCCGGCGCGTTCGTAGCGAAGCCGCAGTCTTTGCTGATCGCAAGCGTGTAGTCGCCCGGCGCGATGTCGCCGCCGAAGTTGCAGGTGATCTGCGAATCGCTGCTCGTCTCGGTATCGATCAGACACTCTGCGGAGGTCGTCGGATCGCCGACCATGGTCGCGAGTACGGTCGTCACGCCAGTGAGATTGGCACCATCGATTTGTAAGTCGTCCGACGAGTAAATCGGGCCACTCGCCGACGTCGCGACAGGCGCTTGCTCCGTCGCCGGCACGTTGAGATCGAACGTGTACGTCGCGGGGCCGCCCGAACACGTGACGGTGACGGACTGAGCGCCGGTCGGCGCGTCCGCGGGTACGATCAGCGAAAATTGTCCGCTGACTGGGCCACTGCGATCGTTCACGAGACCGCTCACCGTCACGTCGAAGGTTCCAGAAGTGCCGCAGCACGTGAAGTTGTCGTCAGCCGAAGTCGCGGTGAAATTGGCGACGACGAGCGCACCGCGGCAGGCCGATTGGCTATTCTCCGCGTCGAGCGCGACGCCTGTCGCATCGCCGCCCGGCGCGCACGCGACTGGACCGGAGCCGGCAGTGCCCGCCTCACCCGCGGCGCCGCCTTCGGGCGTCACTGGAGCGCCCGCGGCGCCGCCTTCGACCACGACGGGTTCGCCCGCAGCACCACCCTCAGGGGTGACAGTGCTGCCGCCTGCGCCGCCTTTTCCGGCCGTGCCTGCGCTGGTTCCACCGCTGGCTTCGCCTGCCTCGCCTGCTTCACCCGAAACGACAGGGACCTTCTTCGTCGTGTCGTCACTACAACCGACAGCGAGGACGGCCGCGGCACCAACGAATACCCCAGCGAAGCACAGCAAGCGCAGACATGCAGACATCTCGAAACCTCCCGAAGGCCGCGAGCCTAGCCCGAACTCGGCGCGCCCGCGACTACGTTGATCAGGCCGACCTGCAGCATCTCGACCAGCAAGCGCAACGTTTCGCGGCGCGACAGGGGCGAAAGATCGAGCGCTTCTTCGACGGTGACACCGCCGTCCACACGCGAGAGTAAGAACGCTTGCTCTGGCGAGACACGCGCGTTCACCTGCGACGGCGTGCTCGGCACGGTCAAGCGGTGTTCGAGCGAGCCCAAGCGGCTCTCGAAGATGTGGTCGATCAATACGGCTTCGCTGTCGATCAGTTTTTGCGCTTCCGGCGTGTCGAAGCCTTCGGCCAAGCGCAGCGCGGATTCGGCATAGCTGACCGCCAAGTTCGAATCACCGAGGCCATGCGCTTCACGCGCATGCTCGAGCGCGCGCGGGATGTCCTTGAGCGTCGCGGAGCCGGACAACGTCGAGGCATTGCCGAAACGCGCGGCGGCGCGGCGAGGCCCGGTTTGATAGCGCTCACCGGGGTGCAGCGACGGCGCCGCCGGGCGAGCGCTGTGCGTCGCGGGGGATGCGGGCAGCGTGCGCGCCACACCCAGCTCGTCAACCGGCGGTGGCAGCGAAAGCTCGCAAGCTTGCGCCAGCGCGACGGCGAATTCGAGCACCGTGCCGTAACGCGCGTCCGGCTCTTTTTCCATCGCGCGCTTGAGCACCGCGCCGACTTGCGCCGGAACATGCGGCGCAAAGCGCTCGATCGACGGCGCTTCGGTCGTCGTGACCTTCTGCAATATGTCCATCACGTCCGTACCGGAGAACGGCGTTTGACCGGATAGCATCTCGAACGCGATCACGGCGAGCGCGTACTGGTCGCCGCGATGATCCACGCTCGCGGTTTTGCCGAGCGCTTGCTCAGGAGCCATGTAGTCGGGCGTGCCGAGCACGTCGAATTCACCGGTCAAGCTGCGGCCCACGCCGACGCGCTTCGAAATGCCGAAATCGAGCAGTTTGATCAGCGGCGCTTGGCCGGGCATATCGTTCAGGAAAATGTTGGCGGGCTTGAGATCGCGGTGCACGATCGAAGCGTTGTGCGCCGCGAACAGGCCGGCCGCGACTTGATGCGTGATGCGCACCGCTTCGGCGATCGGCAAACAGCCGTCCCGCTCGAGCCGCGCCGACAAGGACTCGCCCTTCAAGAGCTCCATCACGATGTACGGCTCGCCTTGCTCGGTCGTGTCGAAATCCAGGATCTGCACGATGTGCGGATGCTCGAGCTGGCTGATGATCTCCGCCTCGCGGTTGAATCGCGCCAGCGCTTGTGTATCCGAAGCCAGGTGACGCGCGAGCACCTTCACCGCAACGCGCCGCCGCAATCGCGCGTGCTCCGCTTCGAAGACCAGACCCATCCCGCCCTGATCGAGCGTACGGAGGACGCGATACGTCCCCCGCAAAGTCTCCCCGATGAGCGGATGCTCCTCGGTGGTGGTCGCCGCTTCCGAAGTCATGCCCTCTAGCTAGTGAAACGGTCACATTAGCGTCCCCGCGGGCCCGCGTCGAGGGGCAAAGCCTGAGCAAACGTTTAGCTCGAGGCGATTTTGCGAGCCGAAAATCGGCCTGAAGTGCCCATTTAGGTCGGGTCTGCGAGCGGGGCGCGCGCGCCGACAGTGCTTCGCGGCCGACGCCGGAGCGTCGCGGCCCGACGATAACCTGCCCACTCTAGGCGGGCCCTTCGACAAAGGCGGCGCTCGTCACTAGCTTCTTTGGAAGAGATGGCTAATTCGCGCGCGCCAAGCCCTGGCAGTCGACCTCCGCCCGAGCCGCGCTCGAGCATGCCGCCGCAGGTGCCGCCCGAACGAAGCACTGGCGGGCGACTCTGGATCATCCTGGCGATGATCCTGATCGGCTGGGCGATTTACCGGCACTACGCGGGCGAAGCCGATACGCAGCCGTCGATTGCGTACACCTCGTTTTACCAGGAGGTCTCGGATCAAAAGGTCGAGTCGGTCACGCTGCGCGGGCAAAACGTGCTCGGCAAATTCAAGGCGCCGACCGAAGTCGAAGGCCACAAACTGACCACCTTCCGCAGCATGGTGCCGGAGCAAGAGGATCGCGATTTGCTCCCGCTCCTACGCGACAAGGGCGTCAAAGTCGAAGTGCACAGCGAGGAGCAATCCGCGCTCTTGCAGCTGATGGTCTCGGTGTTGCCGTTGCTCTTGATCATCGGCGCAGGCCTGTGGCTGTCGCGCCGCGCACAAACCATGATGGGACCCGGCGGCCCGCTCGGAAACATCATCAAAGGTAAATCGCGCCGCTTCGAAAAAGAAGCCGAAGTCAGCGTGAAGTTCGACGACGTCGCTGGACTCAAATCGGCCAAGCAGGATCTGCGTGAAATCGTCGATTTTCTGCGCGAGCCCACGCGCTACCGCAGACTCGGCGGCAAAGTGCCGCGCGGCGTGCTCTTGGTCGGGCCGCCCGGCACGGGCAAAACGCTCTTGGCGCGCGCGGTCGCGGGTGAAGCTGGGGTGCCCTTCTTCTCGATCAACGGCTCTGAGTTCATCGAGCTCTTCGTGGGCGTCGGCGCGTCGCGCGTGCGCGAATTGTTCGAAGAAGCGAAACGCGTCGCGCCGGCCATCATCTTCATCGACGAGATCGACGCCGTGGGCCGTTCGCGCGGCACCGGCATGGGCGGCGGCCACGACGAACGCGAACAAACGCTAAATCAACTCTTGAGCGAGATGGACGGCTTCAGTCGCAACGATCTCACGATCGTGCTCGCGGCCACCAATCGCCCGGACGTGCTCGACGCCGCCCTATTGCGCCCGGGTCGCTTCGATCGCCGCGTCTTGATCGATCGCCCGGAGCTCGCGGCGCGGCGCGCGATTTTAGGTGTACATACACGTGATAAACCGCTCGCCGCTGACGTCGATTTGCAGTCGCTGGCCGGCAATACGCCGGGCTTCTCGGGCGCGGATTTGGCGAACTTGGTCAATGAAGCGGCGCTCAGCGCCACGCGCCGCGGCGCAGAATCGATCGAAGACTCG
>DASYCL010000943.1:0-25621 GCA_036500245.1 Polyangiaceae bacterium
ATCCTTCCCGGCATGTGGGCCCGGATCGATCTGCATGGTCATTGTCAGTATTTACTCTCAATGGTCGAGCGCGGCGCGGCGACTGTTATCTATGGACAGCTCGACGTGAACCAAGAAATTTTACTGAAACCGAATCCGGAACTAGCGCCCCCGACGCCGGAGTGGGCTTACCGGATGAAACGCAACACGGTGCACGATCTGATGATGAAGATCATCCGAGAGCGGCCCGCAAGCACGCAGAAGTCGCCGAAAGAAATCGCGTGCGCCGAGATCGCCAACAAAGAAGAGCTCCGGCGGGTAAAGCTCCGCGAAAAAGAACGCGAATCCTATGAAAAGCTGTCTCGATGGCGGCTGATCGAGCTCGAGCGCGAGGCGGAAAAAGCTCGCGAGGAGGCTGCACGTAGGGAGGCCGAACTCGAACTCATCCGAGTTCAAGCCGCGCGACCCCCGCTGCAAGTCACGCGCGAAAATGTCGCTGCACTGCGCGCCGAGCTCGCGGGTCTCGAGGGATTGCGCGGAGCACCGAAAAATCAGATCGAGAAAGTGAAGAAAAACTTGGCTGAAGCAGAGGCGACGCTTACTGAACTCGAGGCGGAGGGACATCGGTTGTACGCGCATCGAGAGTTCACGAAAGCCATAGAGAGGAGCGGCAAAGCAGTCGAGGTGAATCCCGATTTGCACGATAAGAACGTTTTGCCGCTCGTTCTCGCCGCGCAATCTGCTTTCGAGCTCAAAGATTGGGAGTTGGTGCGCGAGTTCGCGAAACAGATCGACGCGGAGTGCGCAAAGGTGCAGCCAAGCCTAACCGCGGTCCGATCGCAGTTCTCTTGAACTACGGACGCGGCGGTGCGTCTTGTCCACGTGTTGGGCCGTCCTTGAAGCGCGCTGCTTAGACCGCCGGGCGCGCTTCGACTCTTGAAAGAACAACTTGGAAGAGCTTTTCGCTGAACGACTCAACGCCCTCTTCATCGGTCTCGCGCGGATCGCGTTTCTGGACGGCGTGCTGATCGACGGTGCGCTCGAGCGAGGCGCGCCCGCTGCCATCGCTCGAGCGCTGCATGAGGAGATCGAAAGTTACCGAGCGCTCGTCGGGAATAGCTTTCCGCGCGTCGATGCAGCAGCGCTGGAGACGAAGCAGTATTGGCGACAACATCGAATCGGCGAGCAATTCCGGCTCGCCCTCTTTCACGTCGTGCGCGCGCTCGATTGCCGAAGCGACGAAGCAGCCGAGATTTTTGGCACTGCGCAACTGCCGCAACGCTTGGTGAACGCACTCCGCGACGACGAGATCGAACTCTACCGCGAATATTTTGAAAGCCCCACAATGTCGAGAAAAGTCTACCAGACCTCCCCGAGCGAGATCGTAAGCGGCAACGCGAACGGGCTGCCCGCGGGCTCCGTAATCGTCGGCCCAACGCTGGGCACGATCCCTGCGCGCACAAAAACGATCAGCGCGGCTGTGAGCTTCGTGCTCTCGACCGGCGGCCTCTCGTTCACCCCGTCATGGCAAGTCGGCAACAAGGCCGACATGTCCGATGCGCAGCTGATCGAGACCGGCGAGATCGGATCGCCGCACGCGATCGAAGCGACCGGCGCGCGCGTGATTCCCGCGCCGCACGCGGTGTCGGGTTTCATGTTCTGTCGACTCGTGCTGACGACGGCCGGCGCGACGGGCGCGACGGCGGACACGTATCGGATCGTGAATCACTGGGCCGAGCCGGATGCGGCCGACATTGTTTCGGGCACCCCGTGAAAGTCAGCGGCTATCCGAAGCGGCTGTGCGTTTCACTCAGCGCACAGGCGAGGAACGATAGATTTCGGCCGCGGATCGAACGAAAGGACAAGATGAATTCAAGTCGAGTTACCGATGCGGAGCTGCACTCGTGGATCGAGTCGCTAGCGATCCCATCTTCATCGCCCGATTGGAAGACCTACGCTTGGGCGCTGAAGAAGATCGAAGAGCATCCGCAGATGACCTCACAAGCGAAGGTCGAAAAGTTGTGCGTCTTGCTCGATCTGCGGCCGGCACAGCTGCGCGCGATGTACGAGGCGCGATCGCGAGCACTTAGCGGAGACGGCATCGCGTTCTCCGCTAAGTGCTCGCCCGCGAAAACTGGACCGGGGAGTTTTTGTGACATTCAACGCGAGCGAGCGTGAGCGAATTTCTCAACGTCAAACCCCCGACTTACGCGACAGACGCGAATTTCCCGGCGGGCTCCGAGGACTGGTCGGCAACGCCGACGCGCATTGCGCCGCTGACTGCTGAGCTGGCTTCGGGCGTGATTCCCGATCAGCAATACCCGGCACAATATCACAATTGGCTGATCGGCAGCGCGTTCGATGTTGTAGGCAATCTGGCGCGCATCGCGGCGCATTCCGCGCTCCAAAATTGGAAGCGCTTCGATGTTCCAAACGCCTCCGATGCAATCGGTTGGAGCGAGATCGTGGGTTTGCAGCCGATTCGAACTTACGACGAAAGCGGCGACCGTCAGCGTTTGCCGATTGTTCTTGGCGCGAATAGTTCCGATTCGAACCGAACCTACATGCTTCGTTCGAACGATGGCAGTGCGTGGGACTCACCAAGCGAAGTCGAGCCGAGCGCTACTCACTTCCCGAATCCGCTCTATTCTTGCGCGGGCGCGCCGGGCGTGATCGTGTTCGGTCAAGCGTCCTCACCCGAGCTGGCCTATTCGCTCGACCACGGCGATACGTTCGCTAACGTCACGTTGGGCAGCGTCGGCGGATCTGCGTTGGGCGTTCACTTCGCGCCCGGGATTGGCGTCTACTTCGGCGCGCACGGCTCCGGCATTTTCCACACGGCAACGCTCACCAGTTTCGGTGCGGCGGTGCTTCCTTCGGGCGTGAGCACGTTGGTTGGTCCGGCTGAGTTCGCTGACGACGGCGGGAGTAATGTCGTAGTCTGCGTGCAAGACAATGCGCTCGCGCACCGCTCGATTTATCGATCGACGGACAGCGGCGTTACTTGGACGAAGGTTCTCGACTTGGCCTCTGTGACAGCGATGGGCAACGTCAAATATTCGCCCGCGCTCGGGCTGTTCATCGCTTGGGATACGACAGCGATTTGGAAAAGCAGCGACGGCGGTGCGACTTGGATTCAGACGAGCTCGCCAGTCTTTGCAGACATGGCAACGGGTCAGGATACGATGGCAATCGTAGGCCCGGCGATCGTCAAGCTCTGGTCGCACACGCTGGTCAGCAGCACGTACGTGCAGGCCGGGATCGCGTACTCCTTCGATCTCGGCTCGAGCTGGAATACGTGGGCGTTCTCGCACATCGTGACACGCTTCCCGCACAAGATCCGCGCGTTCAATGGCCGGTTGCACGCGATCGACTCGAGTTCGATTTGGATTAGCGGTCAGCTGAGCTTGCCGGGGGCTGAATCGTGATAGACCAAAAAGCTAACGTCGTTTCGCTCGACCGATTCCGCTTGAAGACAGATGTCGTGGAATTGATTCGCGCGACGGATGCCGACGCGAACGCGCTTCGTGTGCTGCGAACCGGGATCGAAGAACTCGACGAAGTGAATCGTCGCGGCGCGATCGAATCGCTCAAGCCCTTCCTTCCCGCGATCGTCGGCATGCGAAACGAAATCAAGCTGTTCGTAAAGTTGTTGGCTGAGGCGCCGTGAGCCTGCGCGAACTACTCATCAAGATCGCGGTAAAGGCTGACGCCGCCCCGATCAAGGCCATCGATAGCTCGGTCGTTCAGGCGACGCGCAACGTCGGGCAGCTCGAGCGAGCGCTGAACAAGATTGGAGCGGCTGCGCAGCGCGCGACCAAGGGCAGCGCGTTCGAAATGTTCAGCGGCCTGCCCGCGGCGCGGAATCGGAGCTATCTGGCACCCCCGCGCCGAGGTTCGCTCGCTCCGCCCGATCTGGCATTGTTCGCGCCGCCGGATGAACGCACGAAGCTCGAGAAAACGCTCGACGCCGTCCGCGACAAATTCAAAACCACATTCGCGGGCCTCGCGGCGGACGGCGAAAAAACTAAGAACGCGCTTCTCACTTCCACGACCAGCATCCGTTATGCGTTCACCGGGCTTGCTGTTGTCGTAGCTGCGACGGCGATCGGGCGCTTCTTAAACGACGTAGTCCAAACCGGAAAAGAGCTCTACGAAGCGTCACAGCGCGTTCGTGTGAGCGTCGAGACGTTACAGACGTTTGGCCAGCTGGCGGTGTCTGCGGGCGTCGACACCGACGTGCTCGAAAGAGCGTTCCGCAAGCTCGCGAAGTCGACGCGCCAGGCCACGAAGGCAGGTTCGCCCGCCGCGAAAGCCTTCAAGGATCTCGGCGTCACCGCGATCGATCCGACAACGAAAAAGATGCGGGCGATCGAGGACATTATGGTGGATGTCGGCACCGCGCTCGCGGGTGCGGACGACGACACCAAAGCCCTAGCGATTGCAACTCAACTTCTTGGCCCCGCCGGCCAGGCACTGGTTCCCGCTTTCAGGAACGGCAAAGAAGCAGTCCAAGCTTTCTTGGCCGAAGCGCGCACGAATGTCGTCATCAACGAAGAACAAGCAAAAGTTCTCAAACACATTGGCGATGAGGTAACGCGCGGTTCGCAAAAGTGGAAAGCGCTAAAGCAACTCTTCGTGGGCTCACTCGCCCCTGCGCTCGATAAGCTCGCCGGATATTTCGAGCGCACGTCGAAATGGTTGCTCGAAAGCTCGAAGCACACTAAGATCTTCCAAGCCGTGCTCACGGTGCTCGCCGGAAATGGGCTGTTCAAGCTCGTCGGTCTTCTCGCATCGTGGGTAGCGAAGACGGGTGGCATCAAAGCGGCTTTGGAAGTGCTCTCGGGCGGACTTCGTTCCGTCATGGGCTTCGCGCTCCGCACGGTCTTGCCGTTGCTCGCGCTCGAAGACTTCATGGTATTCATGGCCGGCGGGAAGTCGCTGTTCGGTCGTGCGATGAACGAGATGTTCGGCGAAGGCGGCGCCAAGATGGCCCGCGAAAAATTCCTAGCGTTCTTTCAGAAGCTTAAGGAAGCGCTTTCCGCGCTGGGCGGTATTGCCAGCGCGTTCGCTCACAGTGAGATTTTCACTGGCCTCGCAAAAGGGGTTCTTGATGGCCTGCTCGACACTCTGAATTTGATCGGCTCAACGCTGACCGACAACACAGAGAAAGCCGAAAAGATGAAGCGGGCTGTCATCGAGAGGTCAGCGCCGAATCCCGATTCACCTTTCAGCAAAACACCCGAGTTTGCAGACAAGATCAATCCGTTCGGCGATATCGAAGACAAGTCGTCATGGTTTCAGCGTTTCCGCAAGGGCGCTCAGAACCTATTTTCTCCGACTCGAGATCTCGCGCACGAGCGTATTTCGGAGGCGATCTTGCCGGGCAGCACCGCGCCGTCGTATGCGCCGCTGAACTTCAGCCCCGTGCCGTACCAGCCAACCGCACCGATGAGCTCGAACCTTCAGAGCAGCAAGGTTGAGATCAACGATCATCGATCGGTAGAGATCAACGTCGACGGCGGAAACGGATCGCCAGGGCAGATCGGGCGCGCGGTAAGCGGCGAGGTGAACGAGTTGCTCAAGCAGGACCCGCGACAGACTTTGATGTCGATCTCAGGCTAACCAATGATGAATCGCATTTACGTGCTCGCATTCGGCTTGCTAACTCTCTTGGGTGATAATACCGAGATCGATGTCGACCAAGACACAGCCGATCAGCTTTTGATCCTGGAAGACTTCGCCACGTTCTTAGTGGGAGGCAAATCGCTTTTCGGTCGAGCCTTCAACGAGTTTTTCGGACCGGGCGGAGCCAAGATGTTTCAACAACGCCTGCTCGCCCGGGGTCGCGCGTGACATGGCTGACGGCGTAAAAGAGATCCTCTCGTGGATCGACGACAGCGGGACGGCGCACATCGTCCCGATCGACATCGTAAGCAGCCATACCGACGATCGGTCAGCCGAGGTCACGAGCCATCCCGTCGAGAGCGGCGCGAACATCAACGATCACATCATTCAGCAACCTGACCAGCTGACGCTCGAGATCGCTCAAACGCAAACGCCGTTTCCGACGCCGACGAACCCCGGCGTGTACTTCGCAGCCCCCGAAGGTTTTTCGACGCAGTCAGTTACGATCAAAGTTCAGCCAAATGCGTTCGCGCCGATCAAGGCTGCGCAGCTTCTCAACGTGCAGAAGAACGCTTTTTCTCCCGGCGGCTTGTTCGCAGTCACGCAGGCCGCGGAAGGCGCTGTGGGCGCGGTTGTGAGCTTGTTGACCGGTAGCAGCGATGCAGTCTATTCGCCGGGCCCGCCCGCGCGCACGGCAGCGCCCGCGGATCTTGCGCTTGATGTTTTTGCAGCGGATAGCCCGGTCGATCGGATTGGCGAGCTTCACGATCAGCTGATTCAGATCAAGCAAAACGGGCGCTTTTGCACGGTCACGTTTCGCGGTCGCATCTATCCGAGCTACGTCGTGACGAAAGTCGGTTGGAAAACGCAAAAGGGCGAAGTCGGTCTCGGGCGCTTCTCGCTCGAGCTCCAAAGCATCAATACCGTTTCCAGTCAGACGGCGGATTTGCCCGATCCGGCGTCGCTTCGACTGAAGCCCGTTGCACAGACAGCGAAACCACCAAAGCCGGTTGACGCTGCGAGCAAACCGACGACGGAAGAACTCGAGTCGCTCAGCTCTTCGGCCGCCGGTCACGCTGGCGCGTCGTCATCGTTCTGAATGAACCGTGAACGAGATATTCGTTAGGGCCCTAACGCATATCGTGCCATCGAACGTGCGAAGCGTAAATCCATTTAAATTTGGCTCGATCGTGACGATTTTGCTTTTCCATTGTCGCCCGTTGCCGTATCAGAACGCGTAGGGAGAACCGAGCAACGATGAAAAAAGTTGAACGTGCGCTGACGCGTGATGAGCAAAACCTTCTGACCGAGATGACGGGCAATCTCGTCCACATGCTGGCCGAAGCCTTCGACGTTTCGATCCAAGTCGTCGAGCGAGAAATGCTGGGCGAGATCGATTGCTCGCTCGATAGTTCTAAGCCGAGGCTGAGGCCGCCGAGTACCTCGGGATCAAGCGCTCGAGCTTCTACGCGCACGTGCGGCCGACATTGCCGGCGACGCTGATCGGAGCGCGCACCGTCTTCGATCCCGATGACTTGGACAAGTGGGCAGAGAATCACAAGGAAACTCCGCGCAAGGAGCTCGTGCCGACGCCTCTGCCGCCGGAGTCGATTCCGCCTCACGGGCAAGAAGAAGGGCTCTGGTATCGCAATGAAAACGGACGATTGAAAAGGAGAGACGAAATGGAACTGAAGATGAAGAGAAAGTTAGGCTTGCGATGAGAGCCCTCGCGATTCTTTGCTTAGTCGTCGCTGGCTGCGCGCCGCAGATCGTCGATGCGCCGCCCGAAGGTGAGCCGATCTGCACTGAGGCTACGTTCGAGGCCGGTGCCGACCGTTCGATCTGTCCGAACTCCGGAGCGAATCCGATCGTGACGGAGTGCGATCGACCGGCGAGCGCTGCGCAGCTCGTGCGTTGGGTCGGCGTGGATTCTGTTTGCAGCGCTGGCACGGCGCCGAATACGTTTTGCTGCGTGGCAAAATGATCGAGGTTCGGCTGCGCTTCGGCAAGGGCGGGCGCGGGCGCTTCTACGTCGAAAGCGAAGCGCGCGCCGCCAATCTTCGCGAGCTGGCCAGCGCTCTCTCGAGCGGCGAAACTCCCGTCGAGCAGGCGCGCGCGATTTTGAAGTCAGCGGCAACGGCAGACGAAACGGCCTTTGCGAAGTGGATGGGCATCGCGAACATCTCAGCGCGCGGCAAGGCCAAGCCCGTTGCGATAGCCACTTTCGGCACCACTTTTCGCGAGCTCGGCGAGAAGTGGACGCGCGGCGCGCTGCACAGCGAGTGGCCCGACCACGTAAAACATAAAGACCACGATCAAGACGCGCGCCGGCTCGAATACCTCTACAAACTCGACGTGGGAGGGGTGAAGCTTGGTGACATTCCCCTCCCACGTTTCGAACTGAATCACGCTGAAGCAGCCATGCGCAAGCTACCGGCTGACGCGCGAAAGCCGGCCACGCGCCGGCACTACGGTCAAGTGCTTTCGCGCGTGCTCCAACTCGCTGTCTATCCGTGTCGCATTCTGACGGCGAGCCCGCTGCCAAAGAAGTTCGTTCCGAGCGCTGGCAAACCGCCCGCCTTCCCCTTCCTGTATCCCGGAGAAGATGCGGCGTTACTCAAGCACGTCGCTCATCCCTTGGGCATGCGTCTTCTATGGGGTTTCCTTGCGCGCGAAGGGCTCCGGTGCGGCGAAGCGCTCGGGTTACGTGTGCGCGACGTGGATCTGGAACGCGGCATCGTCTCGCTCGACGAGAATAAGACTGACGATCCGCGAGCCTGGGCACTTGACCCGGCCGTGACGCGCGCGCTCGCACGCTGGGTGAAGCTCCGCCGTGCAGAGCCGCACGATCTTCTATTCGTCGAAGACAACGGCGGCGCCGTGAACCCGAACCAGCTTGCCCGCGTCCTGCGCGCGCACTTATTGGCCGCGGGCGCGAAGCGGCACGAGTTGCACAACGACGGCGTAAATCGCGGCAAACTCCGCGTTCACGATCTCCGCGGCACGTTCGTCACGCTTTCGCTGGCCAACGGGCGCTCGGAAACCTGGGTCGCGGACCGGACCGGGCATGGCTCAAGCATCATGATCAACCGCTACCGGCGCGCCGCTCGCACAGCCGCAGAGCTCGGTTTGGGTAGCCTCGCGGCCCTCGACAGTGCTATCCCCGAGCTCAGCGAATCGCCCGTCAAGCTCACAGCAACGTGGGCCACAGATGGGCCAAATTCTACGTGGCCCCTTGGCGGAACGGCAGACGCAGGGGACTTAAAATCCCTCGTTGGAAACAACGTCCCGGTTCGAGTCCGGGAGGGGCCACCGATTTATTGGCAGAGCGGACATAGCGAGCGGGAAATCCCCGACGTGCTGTATTTGTCGCGCGCTGCCCGGCCCTACTTTCCCGATCCGTACCGCGAAAATCCTCTAGCATCCCAAGCTCCGGTTTCGGCCGGGCTGCGAAGAGGATGACCGGAGACCCCGCTTCCGATAGCCGACGCCTGCACGGGTTGTCGGACACGATGCGTGCCTTTGCCGAGGCCACGACTGACTACGTGCGTTTGCTGAATACCGTCGCCGAGCGGATGGCGAAGTTGGTCGGGGATGGTTGCGTGCTCGTGCTCATTTCGGAGAGCGAACAGACGATGCGCACTGCTGCGGTCTACTTCGAGGATCCGCAGAAGATGGCCATTGCCGAGCGCCTGCTGGCAGTCGGTTCCGTGTCGCTCGAAGATTCGCCCCTCGGGATGCGGCTCACTCGTAGCCGTGACGGCCTGCTGATTCCCGAAGTCGATCGTGCGGCGCTCGAACGCGTATTCTCGCCTCAGAATGCGAAGCTCGTGGGCGCGCTCGGGTTACATAGCTTACTCGCCTTGCCGCTCGAGATTCGCGGTCGTTTGCTCGGGCTGGTCGGGCTTTTGCGCGTGGGCGAAGCTTGGGAGCCGTTCGACGCCGAGGACGAAGCGGTCGCGCGCAATTTGGCCGAGCACGCCGCACTGGCGCTCTCGAACGCACAGCTTTTGGCCGAGCGCGAACGCGAGCTCTCGGAGTTCACTCGCGCCGAGCAACGCGCACGCCAATTCGAAGCACTGATCGAACACTCGGACGATTTCGTCGCCATGGCCACGCTCGAAGGCGCTGTTCTGTTCGTGAATCAAGCGGGCCGGAGGCTGCTTGGCATCGCGCCGGACGCCGACGTTTCGCTCTTGCCGCTGTCGCGCTTTCACACCGAAGAGGGCATGGCGCGCGCGCCGATCATCCGCGAAAAAGGGCGCTATCAAGGGCCGGGCCAGCTCCGCCACATGCTGACCGACGAATTGATCAACACGCAGGTCAACTCGTTCATCGTGCGAAACGAGCAGGGTGAACCGTTCGCTTTCGCCACCGTGCAGCACGACACGCGTGAGATGCAGCGACTCGAAGCGCATGTGCGCCAGATGCAACGACTCGAGGCGCTCGGAAGGCTCGCCGGTGGCGTCGCGCACGACTTCAACAACGTCTTGTCGGTGATCCTGGGTTACAGCACGATCCTGCTGCGCGAGCTCGTACCGGGAACCCAGGTCGCGGAGGACGTGCGGGAAATCCATACCGCCGGCGAGCGCGCCGCAAGGTTGACACATCAACTCTTGGCGTTCGGACGGCGCCAAGTACTCGAGCTCAAGATCGTGGACTTGAACGAGATCGTGAGCGGCATGGAAAAAATGACCGAACGCTTGCTCGGCGAGGACATCACGCTCGACATCCGGCGCGCCGCGGCGCTCGGCAAGGTGAAGGTCGACGTCGGGCAAATCGAGCAGGTGATTTTGAATTTGGCCTTGAACGGACGGGACGCGATGCGACAAGGCGGAGTGCTCACGATCGCGACCTCCAACGCCGAAGAACGAATGCGCCCAGGCGACCCGCCGAGCCCGGCCGTGATGCTCTCGGTCGCCGATACCGGTTCGGGCATGGATGAGGCCACGCAGCAACGCGCATTCGAGCCTTTTTTCACGACCAAAGCCGTCGGCAAGGGCACCGGGCTCGGACTTGCCACGGTGTTCGGCGTGGTCGAGCAGAGCGGCGGGCGCATTGCGCTGTCGAGCGCGCCCGGTCGCGGGTCGACCTTCGTGATTCACTTGCCGCGCTGCGACGAAGAGCCGCCGCCGCGCCGCGCGAGCGTGCGTCCGCCCCAGCCTAGCGTACACGAAACCGAAACCATTCTGCTCGTCGAAGACGAGGCGCAAGTGCGCAAGTTGATCGTCGCGATCCTGAGTGGCGCGGGTTACCGCGTGCTCGCCGCAGGTGATCCGGTCGAAGCGCTCCGGATGAGCGAACACGAAAGCGCCAAGATCGACTTGCTGCTCACGGACGTGATCATGCCGACCATGAATGGACGCGAGCTCGCGAAGCTGCTCGAACGCACGCGGCCCGACACCAAGGTGCTCTACTTATCCGGTTACACCGACGACGCGATCGCACATCACGGCGTGCTCGATGCAGGCATCGTGCTACTGCAAAAGCCGGTCACGCCGGACGCCCTGTTGCAGCAAGTGCGCGAAGTGCTCGACAGCGCAGACAATTGAGCGGAAAAGCGGAAGATGAGGACTTATTTTTTGCTGCTAGTGCCGGTTTGTGTCGCGGTGTTCGCGCGTCCCGCTCGCGCAGAGGAAAGCCCAGCGTCGATTCAAGCCGCGACGCCGAATCGTCCGGCCGCGCCGGTCGGAGCGCGGATTCGACTCGACACGCCGGCACCGAGTCGCGCCGTGCCGCGCACCTACCACATGCACGACGGCTTTTATCTGCGCACGAGCCTCGGCTTCGGCGACTATCGCGCCAACTTCAGCGACGGCAATCACCCGAACGAAGACTTCAGCGAGCACGGCGGCAGCCTGTCGCTCGATTTGCTGATTGGTGGTTCGCCGAGCCCAGGGCTCTCGATCGGGGGCGCGCTCTTGCTCGAGCCGCTCTTTGGCGCAAGCTATGATCGCGGGAGCAGCGCGAGTCACGGCGGATTCGCGAGCTTGATCGGACCGTTCATCGACGGTTTCCCGGATCCGACGCGCGGCTGGCACGTCGGCGGCATGCTCGGCCTCGCCGGACAGTCGTTTCAAGACGTGAACGCGAGCAGCGACAAAAGCACGAGCGCGGGCGGCATCGGCGGCGCCGCGTGGTTCGGCTACGACTTCTGGATCGGCCCCGAGTGGTCAATCGGCCCGCAACTTCGACTCATGGCGATGCGCACGAGCAACACCAAAGACGGCGCTGACATCTCGGCCTGGGCGCGCTCGTTCACGGTCGGCGTGAGCGTCCTGTTCAACTAGTCCGAAAAACGCCTGACCGGTCGCGCAAGCTGCCAAAGCTTCATGCTTGCACAGAGCCAAAAATGGCTTCGCCTTAGCGCGAGCGGGCCGGCCGCTTAAAAAGATCAGCCCCTGCGCCGTTCGCTGTCGGGAGCCCTCCAAAGATGCCGGACGACCGCCTGAATTGGACGTTCGACGGGGAGCCGGGCAAAGCCGGCGCACCGGGCGGCGTCCGTGCGATCACCAGCGACGACATCAACATGGTGTTTCAACCCATCGTCGATGTCGCGACTGGCGTGCCCTTCGCGCACGAGGCGCTCGTGCGCTGCAAGCTGCCGCAGTACGCTTCGACGCCGCTCTTGTTCGCGGCGGCCGAATCCGAAAAAGCGTGCGGCCACCTCGGACGCATCATTCGGCAACAAACCTTCGAGCGCTGCCCGGACCAGGCGCTGTTCGTCAACGTGCACCCGGAAGAGCTCAGCCAGCGTTGGCTCGTGCGCCCGGACGATCCGCTCTATTTTCACGAACGCGAAGTTTATCTCGAGATCACCGAGTCGGCCGCGTTCACGCACTACGACTTGTGCATGAACGTGCTCAAAGACGTATGCTCGCGCGCCAGCGTGCATCTCGTGGTCGACGACTACGGCGCGGGCCACTCGAACCTCGCCCGCATCCTCGATCTCAATCCAAAGATCGTGAAGCTCGACGGCGCGCTCGTGCGCGGCATCGACAAAGATGTGCGCCGTCAGATCATCGTGCGGCACATGGTGCGGCTGTGCCGCGATCTCGGCGCGCGTGTGGTCGCCGAGTGCGTCGAAACCGTCGAGGAATTGCAGGCGGTCGCCGATACCGGCGTGGATTTCGTGCAAGGCTACGTGATCGCGCGGCCGGCATTTCCGCTGCCTGAAATCAATTTTCCGCTCGCGCGTCGCGCGCCAGCCGGCGCGCCCGGCCAGCGCCCGCGCCCGCCGCCGAAACCCGCCGCCAAAGCCGCAGTCTGGAGTCCAGCGCAGCCGGCGTCGAGAGTGGTGCCGCTCTCGCTCTCGAAGCCTCCTGCGAGTACAACGGCGAAGCAGCCGTCGAAGCGTCCATCCAAGCGCCCGACGAAACGCCCAACGCCGCCCGCACTGCCGCTCTCGAAGGCCGCGCAACCAAAACGCCCCCCGCCGTTGCCCGGCACGCGCTGAGCCACCGAACGCGCGAAGCCGCAGCTCGACGCCGAAGGCTGGGCCGCGCTTTGCCCGGACGCGTGACCATCAATCAAATAAAAACTCGGCAAGCGCGCGGCGTGTTTTTATTTTTTGGTTTTAATGGTCACTCGGCGCGTCACTCGCCGTCACAGCCTTCGTCGTCGCGTGCCGACTTCTCGCGCAACGAGCCGCGCACGAAATACGAAGCGCGAACTCTGCGCTGGCAGATACGTTGATCGCCGCTGCACAAATCCAATCGGCTTGTGTGGAAACCGCAAAAAACCTGCGGTAAATCTTGATATTTGACCGCGTTTTTGGCTGGGCGAATGCAAACGCCGTGGTACACGAAGTGTGGAGTCGCGCAGTCGGCGCTTGCATTCGAGGGGCGAAAGGCAAACCATTGTCACACGCACGAGCATCATTGTGTCTCGTTCCCGGCCTCTTCACGCTATTCGTCGCGTGCGCACAAGGCGTACCGAGTCTCGGCGTCGAAGATTTGAACGGCGAAGGCGAAAGCGGAGCGCCCGGCAGCATCGCAGCTGGGGGCTCCTTCGGCGTCGCGGGCAGCGTGAGCAGCGCGGGCAGCACGAGCACGAGTCAAGGCGGCACGTTCGGCGCCTCTGGTTCGGCGAATGGCAGCGCTGGCCATGGCGGTTCGGGCGCGAGCGCCGGTAGCTCGTCCGGCGGCAGCTTGGGTTCGACGAATGGCGGCGCGGGCGGCACGAGCACGAGCTCGGCGGGCACGAGCGCGGGCGGCAGCAGCGCGGGCTCCGGTAGCGTCGGGCCGGGCGCGGGCCCGCTCGGTTGCAGCTATTTGCAGCCGGGAAATACCGTCGGTTTGCAAGTGCAATTCAAAACCGAAGCGGGAGACGCGAGCGTCCCTTACATCTACTTCGACATCGAAGTCGACAACGGGGACGACACGCCGGTACCGGTCAGCGATTTGCGGCTCCGCTACTACTTCAGCAACGACTTGGTCACGCCGACGACGGACTTCTACGCGCCGCTGGTCAAACACGTGAACGGCAACACCGAGAACATCGACGCGACCGCGTTCACTGCGAGCTACACGCCGAACTACGTCGAGATCACCTCGACTTCGAGCTTGCAGCTGATGAAGGGCGAGAGCCTAGCGTACAAAGTTCACATGCACTCGACGCCCAACCCGACGAACCACGTGCAAGCGAGCGACTATTCGTTCAGCAACACGACCGCGCTCGCCCCGACGTGCAAGGTCGTGCTGTATCAGCAGACCGCGCTCGCCTGGGGTACGCCGCCCGCATGAGAGATGCGGGCTATCGAGTAGCGGGCTGACTATTCGTTGTATCGTTGAGTTGCTTTTTTTGCCCTGCGCGCGATTAGCGCTTGGCCGCTCGCGCACAAGCGGCAAAGCGCCGTGCGAGCGCAGGGCCAAAACATCCTCAAAAATAGAAGAGAGAAAATTTTCTGATGGCTGCTCGTCACCCTGTCACGCGCTGAACGCCAGTTCCCACGGCTCGCCTTGGTTTTTCAGCTCGAGGCTCGCGTTTTCGAGCTTCACTTCGTGGCCGTTGAGCAGGGCTGTGTCGCCGGCAAAGCCGCGCAATACGACGCGAAAATGCGTGCGCCGGAATTCGGGAAAGCCTTGGCCGCTGCGGCGCGCCGAAATGGTGACGTGCGCGCCGCGGCGCGTGACCACGAATTGGGTGCGTAAGAGCGCGCCGCGTTCGAACGCGAACGTAAGTCCGTCGTCTTCTTGCAGCTCGCTCACGGTTTCGCCGTCTTCGTCGGGCACGATCAGGTGCAGCTCGAGCAATTCCGGTTGGTGATCCATGGTCGAGCACGGCGCTTTTTCGTACATTGGGATCACGTAGCCACCGCGCGCAAAGACCGGAATGTGATCGAGTGGCGCGGCGGCGGTGATGAACTGTCCGCCCGCGTGACGCTCGCCCGTGAAAAAGTCGAGCCACGTGCCCGCTGGCAGATAGACGTGACGCGCCGTGCAGCCCGCTTGCATCACGGGCGCGACGAGCAAGGCTTCCCCAAATAAATACGCATCGTCCGTCTCGCGCGCGTGGCGATCGTGTTGGAAGTCGAACACGAACGGGCGCTGCACCGGCGCTCCGGTTTCACTTGCGAGCACGAAAGCGCTATAAATATACGGCAAAAGTCGATAGCGCAGCTCGAGCGCGGCGCGCGCGAGCTTCTCCGCACCCGGACCAAAGCTCCACGGATACTTATCGGGTTCGCCGCGCTCGCTGTGGTAACGGCAAAACGGCGTGAGTGCGCCGTATTGAACCCAGCGTGCGGCGAGCTCCGCGCTCGGGCTGGCCGTGAACCCGGGAATGTCGCCACCGACGAAGGCTTGGCCGGACACGCCCATGCCCGCCGTCATCGGCACGCTCATCGCGACGTGGGACCAATCCGCGTTGTTGTCACCTAGCCACTGCGCCGCAAAGCGCTGAATGCCGGAGTAGCCGGCGCGGCTCAAAATGAAGGTGCGTAAATTCGGTTCTGCCGCGAGCAAGCCCTGATGCGTGCCCATCGCCATCAGCAAGGCATATTGATTGTGAAAGCGTTCGTGCGGATGATTTTCACCGTCGCGATCGAAGCGCATGGCGAACGGCGCGACTTCGCCGGTCGCGGGCTCGTTCATGTCGTTCCAAATGCCGGCGATGCCGGAGCCGATGTGCTCGGCGTTGAGCTTGCCCCACCACGCGCGCGTTTCAGCCTTGGAAAAATCGGGGAAAGCGCTGCGACCCGGCCAGACTTGGCCGATGTACAAATTGCCGGCCTCGGTCTTGCAAAACAGATTTTGCGCGACGCCTTCATCGAACACGCGGTAGCCCGGGTCGAACTTCACGCCGGGATCGACGATGGTGATGATGCGAAGCTTCTGTTCCTTGGCTTTGGCGAGGAGCGCGGGAAGATCTGGAAATTTTTGTTGGTTCCAGGTGAACACGCGGTACGCGTTCATGTACTCGATGTCGAGCCAGAGCACGTCGCACGGTATTTTGCGATCGCGGTATTGCTTGCCGATGCCGAGCACGTCGTCCGCCGTGTAATCGTGCCAGCGGCACTGGTGTTGTCCGAGCGCCCAGATCGGCGGCAGCGCAATGCGACCTGTGATGAACGTGTAGCCTTCGAGCACGGCCTTCATGCTCGGCCCGGCGAACACGTACTCGGTGTACTCTCCGCCGTGGAACTCGACGCGATACACGTCCCGCGCCTCGAATTCGAAATTCGCTTTGTAGCCGTTGTCGAGGAAAAAGCCGGACAGCGCGGCCGATTCCGCGTTCGCGCGGCAATGATAGAAAAAGGGGATCGAGGTGTAATACGGGTCGAACTTCGTGCTGAAACCAGTGAGGCTGTGATCGGCTTCGCTCAAGCGATTGAGCGCAAGCACGTCTTTCGCGAGGACGTCCGTGTTCCAGAGAATGAAATTGCGGCCGCGGCGATTGAAGCCCCCGGTTTTCTCGCCCAAGCCGTAAATCGCGTCATGGCGCGCGATGCGACGAGTGACGATGAACGAGTCGTTGAGCTGCAGATAGCCGATCGATTTGCCGCTCGGCGCGAGCGCGTCTTCGAATACGACCGAGCCGTCCGCGCGATAGACGGCGAGGCCGAACGAAGCTTTCGTCACGACCAACTTGAGCTCCGCGGTCTCGAGCCTGATCGTGTCCGCGCTTTCCGTCACTTCGAAGGGCACGAGCGGCGGCAGCGCAAAGTCCGCCGCGAACGTCGGGGATTCGTCGAATTTCCCGTGTTGCGAGATCTTGAGGCGCAAGATGTCCGTGCGGATCACTTCCGCGCGGAACTGTTCGTCCCCGACGCGCAGCAAAAGGCCGCGCTCGATTCGTTCGAGCGAGCTCACCGCGCCGAGGCCCACGTGATACTTGGAATTGATGGTCGCGCGGGGCACTGGGGTTTTCTTGACCTGAAAGCCTAGCTCAATAGTGACTGTTCATCACATCTTGGCGCGCGGTCGCGCCCGACATGACTTGGGCTCGCCTGCCCGGAAATAAAACAAAGCCACTGATTCGCGGGGCTGATCACGGTTTTCGACAGAAGGGCGGCCACGTTAGAATTGACCGACACGCTTCGTGATACCCGAAGGGGTGGACAGGCGCCCGTCGCGCCACTCGACGCGCGGGTGGCCAAGCGCCGTGCTCGCGCAGGGCAAAAATACCCAAGACGTGAGAGTGGTCGCCTCTCTCTTATTTCTTCGGCGCAGGCGTCATCTGACTCTTGCGGATCATGTTCATGAAGTAGTTCGGCGGCTGCCACTTGCCTTCGAAGTAGTAGTCGTAGTTGCGGTTAATGCCCGTGCCTTCGCCGAGATCGTTCCAAGTTGCGAGCACGAGCAGGTCGGCGTCGGCGGAATCTGCCAGCACTTTTTCGAGAATCGAGCCGTCTTTCACGAGCAAATCACCGGGATGCGCGACGGTGCCAGGATGGTCGCGGCCGACCGCGTCCCACTTCACCATCGCGTGATCGAGCGTGACCCCGTTCATGGTCGAGCGGCTGCGCTTGGTCGGCAGTTGGTGAGTGAACCACTGGAATTTCTGATCGGCGACCTTGTCCATCGTGCGATCGTCGAAGTAAGCGTTGTCCACGGCGAGGAACGGCTCTTCGCCGAAGTCCGCCTTGAACATCTCTTTCATCTTCGCGAGCACCGCCGCGGATTTATCGCGCGGCTCGAGCTTGCCCGAGTTGTAGAAGTAGATGAACGGTTTGCCCTTAAAGCGATACCAGTGCTTCTTGTCGATCTGTTTGAAGAACGGCTTCCACTTGGCTTCGTACAGCGTCTTCGCCGCTTTGTCGGTTTGGCGCAGATCGGGTTTTTGCTTCCAGAACTCGCTGAACCACGGCTCGCCCCACGTCCAAGTGTCGTCGAAGAGCGCGATTTTGATTGGATCCTGCAAGCTATCGAGCGCTTTTTCGAGCGGCTTCAGCTTGTTTTCTTCGATGTCCGGGCCGTACGTGTTCGGCATCAAAAAGGAGAGCCCGGCGTACTTCGCATCTTCGAGCTCGCGCTTCCAGAAGCCTGGTTCGCTCGCGACGTAATAAGCGCTCTCGGTCTTGTCAAAGGCGAGCGCGGGCGATTTCTCGGCCATGCCCGGCGCGTGCGTGTTCGCCCAGTCCATGCCGCAATTCACCGCTGCCGGGCAATTGAAGAAGAACATCATCACCGCGCCGATCTCGCGCGGCGTCTTCTTCTCCGGCGCGTCCGTGAGCGCGACTTGCTCTTGCCACGGATCGGAATAGATGAAGTCGCACTTTCGCGCGGCTTGCAGGCACATCGTGCGGATCACGTCGATGCGGCGCGCGCCCCCGTGCACGAGCTTCTCCGACCATTGAGAGAGCTCGTCCCCATTCGGCTCTTGGCCTGTGACTTGGCACTTCGCAGCGCGGATGAACGTGCCCGGCGTGTGACCGAGGTTCACGTCTGGCTTGTCGGCTTTTGCGCACGGACCGCTGAAGTCCGGTTTGAGTTTGAACGGCGCGGTCTCGGCCTCGGTCGGCAGCGGCACCGGGATCGCAGTCGCCGTGGGCGCGGCCGCCGCGGCGGTCGAGCCATTCGCCGGTGCATCCGCTGGCGCAGGCGCCGAGGCCGCGCAACCTGCAACGCCGAGCGAGCCTAAAATCGCCGCCATCTCAAAAACTCGTCGCAGGTTGAATGGCTTGGTCATCTTCCTCGCTGGCTCCCCGGGTTCGGGGCCGAAGCCCCAAGCCGCACGAGAACTTGCCAAATTGCTGCTGGGTTTCATCATGGTGAAGGCCTCGTTCCCGTTTGCTTGGAGACAGTGGTAGATTACTTTGATCGCGTGAAAGGCGCCGATGCCGTCCCGCAAAGCTGAACAGATCGCGCTTATTCTTCGGGAAGAAATTCTGTCCGGCGCGCGCGCTCCTGGCGCGAAGCTGCCGACTTATGACGCGCTGATGGAGCAATTCCAGGTCACGCGCCCGACCGTCGCACGCGTGCTCGACGCACTGCGTGAAGAAGGGCTCGTGAGCGAGAAGGGCGCGCGCGGCGTGTTCGTGGCCGAGCGCTTCCCGCATCACGATCGTTATTTGTGGGTCACGAGCGAGCAGCCCGGATCGCTCGAGTGGACCAGCTTCATGGCCACATTTTTGGATTTGATCGAGCGTGGCGAGACCGGCATTCCGGGCAGTGTAGTTCCACTCGTCGGCGTGGACGGCCGCGCCAATAACCCCGCGTACAAGATGCTGTGCGAAGTCGTCGAGCAACGCTCGGCCGCCGGCCTCTTGCTGATGAACTCGTCGACCGTGTACCAGCTGCCCGCGCTCGAAAAAGAGGGCCTGCCGCGCGCCGCGATTTGGGCGCCCTTGCCGCACGCTGGGCTCGTGAGCTTGGCCTTCGATTCGCTGATCGAGCGCGCCTGTGCTCGGCTGATGGAAAAAGGCCAGCGCCTCGCGATCATGTCGCCGCACGAGCCGAATTTGAAGCGCGCGGAGAGTCTGCTGCTCGAGCGTGGTTTTCCCGAGAGCAAGCTGTGGCCGCTGCACGTCGCGGTCGTCGGTTGTGAGCGCGTGACGGAGTTGCTGTTCGATCGCGCCGATCGCCCCGACGCGGTGCTCGTGACCGACGACAATTTGATCGAACCCTTGCTGCGCGGCCTCAAGCGCGCAAACGTCGACCCGAAGCGCGACGTGTACGTGCTCGGCCATTGCAACTTTCCTAGGCCGATTGGGTTGGGTCAGGGCGTGGAGCATATTGGTTTCGACGTGCGAGAGATCTTTGCAGCCGCGAAGACGGTGATCGACGCGCAGCGCGCCGGAGAAGCGGTGCCCACGGTCACAGTGCACCCGCGCTTCGCGGACGAGCTGATTCAGCCACTCCCCGCGCCCTCCAAGCCGATGCACAGTAAGCCGCTCGAGAGCGCATAAGCCAACTCAGGCCGTTTCTGACGCCCCCCTTACAGCAATGGAGTGGTTTGGGGCCCTGCGCTTGGCCACTCACACATCGAGCGACGCGGATGGCGCCTGTTCGGTCAGTTCCAACGTGGCCGCGCGTCATTCTAGAACCGCGATCAGCCCGCCGAATCTGCTGCTTTGTGTCATTTCCGGGCAGGCGAGCCCAAGTCCTCCGAGCGCGCTCCGGCACGAAAAGGAGGGGAGATGTGACGCGACCATTCACGCGCGCACACAATGAGCCTCTCCACGAAATAGCGAGTCTTAATTGGCACTCTGATAGCACGACACTGCCGTTGTTTTCGCCGTTCGAAACCACGACTTCTGACTATCAAGTTTGCTGATCGAAATTCACAAGTCAAAGCAAATCGCGGTCAATTTCCGGCGTTTACTGAGTGCACTCTCACTCATGCATGTTGAGTGCAGATGCGTAACTCCGCAGTAAAACTCGTACTTTGACCACGTTTTTTGTTGCCGGTGAAAGGCTGCGTGGTACGTTCTATCGAAGCGCGGTTTGCGATTCCGGCGTTGATCTCAGCCGAATTCGTACACCCGACCAGAACATTCTGGCTGTGACTTTCCGTTAAGCGAGGATTGCGCCGCGCATATTACGGCCAATTTCTCGCCAATCAGTGACGAACGGCAGCGCCCCCTCGGGGGACGAGAAGGATTGCCTATGCGATGGCTTGCCCTCATTGTCGCGCTCGCAGCAATAGCACCTGCGTGTAGCACTAAGTCCAACGGCTCTGCCGCCACGCGGCCGGGTGGCTCCGATGCCGGCAGCGGCGGCACTAGCAGCATCATCACCGGCACGGGCGGCACGACCGGGATCATTACGGGGGACGGCGGACCGCCGTTGATCAGCGGCGGCATGATCACCGCGACGGGCGGCCCGAACATCACCGTCAACGGCGCCGAGAAAGACGTCCCGCTCACCGCGACCGCGGACGGCATGCCCGTGAGCGGCACTTGGACCACGAGTGACACTACGATTGGCTCGGTCGGCAGTGACGGCGTGTTCCACGCCAACGGTTACGTCGGCGGCACGGTGGATGTGAGCCTGCTCGTCGGCAAGGGCCAAATCAAAATCACGCTCACCGTCGACGTGGACATCACGGACAACCCCGCGATGCTGGGCGCCCCTGACCAAATGGCGCTCCAAGCGGGCGGCCCCGCCGATCCGAACTTCAAGTTTTTGTACCCGTTCGACGCGACGGTGTTTCCGCGCGGCTTGCCCGCGCCGGTGCTGCAATTCGGCGACGGAAAGACGGTCACTGGTGGCGGCGGCGCGAACGGCGCGTACCTGAAGATCACCACGAATCACTTCAGTTATCAGCAATACGCCCTCGGTGGCACGCCGGTCCGCGTCGTGATCCCGGAGCCGGTTTGGAAGGGCGCGACGCTGTCTGCTGGCGCGACCGACAAAGTCACCGTCGCCGTGAGCAAGCGCACCGGCACGACGGTCACTGGTCCCGTCACCGAGAATTGGAGCATCGCGCAAGGCACGCTCAAGGGCTTCATCTATTACAGCACGTACAAGAGCCCGCTCTTGCCCGAAGTCGGTTCGGACGGCAACACTGCTGGCGGGATCCTGCGCATCAAGCCGGGCGTCACCACGCCGGAGATCGTGCGCAAGGGTTGCATCGTGTGTCACTCGGTGAGCGCGAACGGCAGTGTGCTCAGCGCGGCGTTCGGTCCCGATCCGGTCAATCCCGACCACAGCGACGCAGTGAACCTCAGCCCCGCCGCCGCGTCTCCCACAGCACGGGGCCCCGCCACGAATCCAGGCCAACAGTATGCGTTTGCGGGGCTGACCCCGGACGGCTCGCTCGCACTCACCAACGGCAATCCCTCGGGCTTACCGCCAGTCGTGCCGCACGGCCTATTGAACGACTATCAATCCATTCTCGTGAACACGTCGACCGGCGCGCAAGTGGCCTCGCCGTCGTTGACGCAGCTAGTGAAGCACGCGCAGGGGCCCGCGTTTTCGCCCGATGGAAAGCACGTCGTGTTCACGAACGGAGACGCGCCCGTGCCTCAACGCGTGCTCTCGATCATGGATTTCGACGGCACGTCGGTGTTCTCGAACCTGAAGACGCTGCGCACCGAAACCGAAACCACGACCAATGGCCCGTCCGCGCAGGGTGCCTCGCAGCCGGCGCCTGGCCCGGCGCAACCGAAAGCGATCGCTTGGCCGTCCTTCACGCCCGACGGCACTGGCGTCATCTACCACTTGGGTGACTCGTTCGATTCGAGCGGCTTCAACTACGATGGTGGCGGGACTTCGTACGCCCAATACGCCGAACTCCGCTTGATCGAGCTCGATGGCACGGTGAAGAAGTTGAACGCGCTGAACGGTCGCGACGCGAGCGGGACGTCTGTCTTGCCCTACGGCGAAACCATCGACAACAACATGAACTACGAACCCAACATGATGCCGCTGCCGGTCGGCGGCTACTATTGGGTCGTGTTCACCAGTCGCCGCTCCTACGGCAACACATGGGCACCCGGCCGCGCCAAGAAGGCCGACGACCAGTACGACGATCCGACCAAAGATCCGTGGGGCAGCAACTCGAGCCCGAGCGCGCGTAAAAAGCTCTGGGTCGCCGCGATCGACTTGAATCACGCGGACGCGACGAACCTCGATCCGAGCCACGCGGCCTTCTACCTGCCAGGGCAAGAAGACGAATCGGCCAACATGCGCGCATTCGCGGCGCTCGCGCCGTGCCAACCGGACATGTCTACGTGCGAGACGGGGTCGGATTGCTGCGGCGGTTTTTGCCGGCAAACCGGCAACGATGCGAGTGGCGCGCCGGTCCTACAGTGTGTGCCCCCGCCGATGAACACTTGCTCGAACACCGACGAACCCTGCATGACTTCTCTAGATTGCTGCGATCAAACCGATCTCTGCATCGGCGGGCGTTGCGCCCAGCCGGCGCCGCCGAAATGAGCCCATCTGCCCTTCGAACCAATCAGTGAATGAGGTAAATGAATATGCTGTCGCCTGTGATGAAGAACAAAACCAAGATCGGCCTCCTCGCGAGCGCGAGTCTCACAGCGCTGGCGCTCGTTGGCTGCATCGCGGGCCCGGGCGCGAACGCTCCGTGCACGGACACGGCGTCGAATTCGACGTCAGCGTCGTCGTCGTCTTCCTCGGGTTCGGCGGCAAACGACGTGACCAAGGTGCCGGTACCGCCGGGAGTCGTGCCGACCGGCACGATGATTTGGGACGGCAGCAAGCTCGAAGTTGCGAACATCGATCCGCCCGGCACCTGGTTCATGATGAACGACCACAGCCCCAAGGGTGAGATGGAACCCGGCACCAACGGCGACTTCCAAGGCGCGGTCGCGAACGGCATGGTTCACACCAAGGGCAAGATGTACACCGATTGGGGCGGCGGCATCGGCCTGAACTTCGTCGGCGATCAGATGCTGAAGCCGGTCGATGCCTCGCAGTTCAAGGGCATCAAGTTCAAGGCTTCCGGCTCGGGCTCGCTGCACATCGGCCTCGCCACCGTCGCGACGATGCCGGACTTCGGCATTTGCACCAAATGTTACGGTCACTATTCGGCGGACATCAACGACCTCTCGTCCACGCCGAAGGAATATGAGTACACTTGGGACAAGCTGCCGCAAGCGGGCTGGGGCGCGCCCAAGCAAAAGCTCGACCCGAAGACGCTGATCGGCCTCAATTTCACCTCCAAAGGCCCGACACCTTGGGATTTTTCAATCGGCGATCTCGAGTGGATCAAGTGACGTAGTCGAACGCGCGCTCGGCGCATATCACCCTATAGGGTGATTGTGGCGCCCAGCGCGCGGTTCTGAATCCGAGTGGGGACTCGCTTCGTTTCGACGTTTCTTTTTTGCCGAGCCAACAAGGCAAACCCGAATACATGTCGTATAATTGCGGTCCGATGCACGAAACGGTCGTGTCGAGCTCACGACTAGCGCAGTTTGCGGTCGCGGGGCTCGTCGCGTTGTGTTTCTCGGCGCTAGGTTGCGGCACGGGCGGCGATGCGCCGCCAGTGCAATCGGGTTACGGCGGTGACGGCCTCACGTCGAGTGGCGCCAGTTCGGTGTCGCCACAAGGCGGCAGCGGCAACGACACTTCGAGCAGCGGCGGCAGCGGCGCAACAATGCCCATGGGTGCCACGCTCGGCGCGGATTTCGAGCTACGCCCGGAGTTCGACGGACCGTGCGCGATGGCGAACACCATCGACGTCAATTTGGGCAATTCACCGGAGGCGTTCGTGCGCGCGGCCTATTGCCAAGTGAACGGCAAAGAGCCGGACGACGCCGCGAACGCGTTCGCCGACCAATTGAAGACCACGAATTACGTGCGCCGCATCGACGTGGTGCAAACGTTCTGCACCCAGACGAACCGCAAGTGTACGCTGAGCTTCAGCGACCCGTGGACGACGCAGGCGGACTTGACCACGCCGTGCACGCGCAGCGGTTCGCGCGATCTCGGCGCGGTGCTGATGTTCTTCAGCGATTGCCCGGGCGGCGTGAACTGCACGATCGATTGGGCCAACACACACGCCGAAGGCATGTTCGGGCAAAGCCCGCTGCTCGCGTTTTCGCCGTCGACGAGCGGCGTTTATACCTGGAAAAATGCTGGGTTCTGGCGACGCGAACTGTTGGACGCGGCGTACTCAGGCATGCAGTTCTTCTTGCTCAACACGTACGGGCCGGATCTTTCGACGCCGGTCGACGCGCTCGCGCAGCTCGTCAAAGCACTGGATGACACGGGCGGCGTCGTGAAAATCGGAATGTTCGATGACACCTCGACTTGGGGTCACGCGAGCGGCGCGTTCGGGACCGCGCCGAACCTGAGCGACTCGGCTGCAGCCGCGCAAGCCATCTACGATGCGAAGTGGAAACCATTCTTCACGCGCGTCCCGCAGAAGTATTGGTACCTCTATAGCGGTCGCCCGCTGGTTTACTTCTACAACGCGGGCACGCTCAGACCAGCCAACGCAGCGGCCGCGACGATCAGCGCGCTCAGTGGCTTGTTCCAGGCGGATTTCGGAATGAAACCATTCATCGTCGTGGACGACGGTTACCCCGATCCCACGATGAACACGGTCGCGGACGAGCGCTTCAAGTGGGACACGTTTCAGTGCGGCGGCGCGATGGCGAACGGCAGCTGCGTGCCGAACAAGCAGCTCAGCGAATCGAACTTGAACGGCGTGAAGCTCGATCATTTCATGGTGAAGTGGGACTCGCTCGGTCGCGACCACCCGGGTCAGATCGCGGCGTCCACGGATTTGCTGGTCAAGGATGACAGCTTGCTGAAACAGCGGCTCTCCGATTCGGCCTCTGCACAGCTCGCGGTGATCGCAACCTGGAACGATATGGGCGAAGGCACGAGCATCAATCGCAACTACGATTATTATGTCGGAGGTCAGTGGGTCGAGCCGGACGTGTTCCTGAAGGACATCCGTGCTTCTCAATGCTCGAACTGAATGAGCGGCGAAGCGCCGTGAGTCGGTGAGCGGTCGAGCCAAAGAACCTTCAGCAATTCGTCGGAATCGCGCCGCGCAACACTGGCGCATGCGAGCTTCCGCGGGGCGACCCCAAAAATCAAAAGCGGCGCAATGAGCAGGAACTGGCGCGAACTGCGACCACGAGGTGGCA
>DASYCL010000944.1:0-6054 GCA_036500245.1 Polyangiaceae bacterium
GCGCCCGCTGCTCGAGCTGCACGGCAATTACCGCGTACGCGCCGAGCTCTTCTATCAGTTCTCACTCGGCCGGCGCGATCCGGCGGCGAGCGCGCTGTGGGCGCAGCCGCAGGGGAATTCGTATACCTCCGCCAACGGCAATGGACCGCTCGGCCCGGCCACCTGCACTCAAGACGAAGCGGGCGTTGGCACGGACACCAATCCGCTAAACGCGACGTACGGTTGCAAGAGCGGCACTCAAGCCGGCGCCAACATGCGCTTTCGGCTCGACCCGGAATTGCACATCTCGGACAACCTGCGCGTCATCTCGCAGATCGATCTGCTCGACAACGTAGTGCTCGGATCGACTCCCGGCGGCTATCATGTCTCGCCGGCGGGCACGGCCAGTGGCTACGCAGTTGCCGCGCGCAGCGGCTACACGCCGACCAGCTTCAGCACCACGACCACGGCGCCGCCGACCTCTGGCGTGAACAGCTTGAAGGACAGCATCGCGGTGAAGCGCGTTTGGGCCGAGTTCTCGACGCCGGTCGGCGAGCTGCGCTTCGGTCGCATGCCGAACCACTGGGGTCTCGGCATCGTCGACAACGCGGGCGACGGTTACGACGACAATTATCAATCGACGATTGACCGCATCCAATTCACGACCGGCATCAAGCCGCTCGACTTGTACGTGACCGGCGCTTGGGATTTCGTGAATGAGGGCGCCACGAGCGACGCCTTAGGCATTCAAACCGGGCAGCCCTACGATCTCAGTCAAGAAGACGACGTCACCGAATACGTGCTGCAAATCGCGCACAAGAAGAGCCGTGAGATGACGCGACTCTCCCTCGCCAAGGGGGATGTCGTGATTAACGGCGGCGTCCAGGTCAAATATCGCCATCAGCTGTTGGCGGATGACCAAAACGGGGAAAACGCGACGTGCGCCGTCGGCGCAGCTTCGCTCGGCTGCATGCCGGTCGCGTCGACCGGTGCCAATGGCACTTCCACGGCGCCGGCGCTGAGCTTCGTGCGCACCGGCGCGACCTCGTGGACGCCCGATCTCTGGCTGCAAGTGCTGTACAAGCGCTTCCGCTTCGAAACGGAAGCCGTGACGATCCAGGCCAACATCGACAACAACCAGACGAACGCCGCAAGCGCGTCGGCCACGGCGAACGTCGGCTACAAGGTCCGCCAGTACGGTCTCGCCACCGAAATCGAGCAGCGGCTCGTCGAAGACAAGCTGCACCTCGGCTTCAACTTCGGCTGGGCCTCCGGAGATTCGGACATCCAAGGCCTATCGCCGCCTCTCTACGGCGCGCCGAGCCAGCACGGCGATCGCACGGACTCGGAGTTCCGCTTCAACCCAGCCTACACAGTCGATCTCATCCTCTACCGCAACATCCTCTCGCGCGTCGAAGGCACGTATTACTTCCGTCCGAGCGTCGGCTACGACTTCTTGCGCGATGTCACGGGCCAGAAACTCGGCGGCAGCGTCGCTGCGATTTGGTCGCGCGCTTCCGAGTTCCTGCAATCACCCGGGCACGCGCGCGATCTCGGCATCGAGCTGAACGGCAGCGTCTACTTCCAGTCGAAAGACGGCGCGCTCAACGACGACCCCAGCAAGATGGGCGGCTTCTTCACGAAGATCGAGTACGGCGTGCTCTTCCCGATGGCCGGCCTCGGCTACACGCCCACCGACGCGAACGCGATCCAAGGCGGCAGCTCCAGCACGAGCGCGGCGCAAACGCTGCGCTGGTACCTCGGCGCCTTTTTCTGAACCCACGTGACGCGCGGAGCGCGGCAAAGCCCGCGCAAAACCGCGCGCATTGGCGAGCGAGCGCGCGCTTGTGTAGGATTTGCGTGAGGCGCATGGTGCTCACGCGGTTCCGTGTCAAAAGCCCGCGTTCGTGCGCGCTCTTCGCGCTCTTCGCGCTCGGCTGCGGCAGCAGCGAACCGCTCGACGCGAATAGCGGCGGCGGTGGTGCCGGCGCTAGTGGCGTTGGAGGCAGCGCAAGCACGGCGGGTTCGAGCAATGCCGGCTCGTCGAATGCGGGTACGGCTCCTTCTTGCGCCGCGCCGGGTTACCCGAGTGACTCCACCGAGTACGGCATTCAAGAAGTCGTCGCGACGTTGAACGCTCCGAACGGCGCGCCCGTACCGAATTTGCTCGTGCAAGTCTGCGGCATCAACGTCTGCTTCAACGGCATGACGAACGCCAGCGGCAAGACGCAAGTCGCGCCGGACATGTCGCTGGCCGCTCCCGCCTTCAAATACGGCGACGGCCTCGGCTACGCAAAGCTCGCGATCCCACTCAGCTCAGAAGCGACGCAGGACTTGGGCACGCTCGTCGCGCTACCGTTGCCGAGCTACGCCGACGGCGCGGCGTTCCCTGCTTCCGGCGAAGTGACGAGCGGCGACGTCACGCTGATCCTGCAAAGCGGCGGCAGCGTGACCCACGATTTGCTCACCTACACCGATGCATCCGAGCTCACGTTCCGCAGCGTGCAGATCCCGCTTGCGCAAAGCACGGGCGCGCTCGATCCGAGCTTCGGATTCGAGCTCGGCTATGCGCTCGCGCCGGTCAGCAGCGTGTTCTGTCCAGCCGCGGGCCTGCGCGTGAAAAACACGCTCGGCTGGGCCGCGAACAGCGCGGTCGAGGTATTCGTGCAAGGTCTCGAAGTGGACGACAAATGGGCGCCATACGGCAACTTCGTCAAAGTCGCGGACGCCGCCGTCAACGCGGACGCGAGCGCGATCGAAATAGCGAGCGGCGGCATTCCGATCTTGTCGGCGATCGCGCTGCGCAGAAAAACGCAATGACTCGCGCGCCTCGCGCCCGAACGATTGCACGCGCGCGCTCTGAATTCGCGGCCGCGCTGCTACTCGCTTCGAGCCTCATCGGCTGCGGTGACAACACGCCGAAGATCCCGGCCGAGCTCCTGAGCGGTGAAGCCACGAGCTGCGCCGCCAACGAATACCCGAGCGGACCGTACGGCACCGAACAGGGCGACGTCGTCGCGAACCTGTGTTTTCAGGGCTTTCGCGCGCCCGAGCGCGTGAGCCACAGCGAGAGCTCGCTCGAGACGATCGCATTTTCGGATTTTTACGATCGCACCGGCAGCAAAGGCATCTCGCTGATTTTGATCAACACCGCGGCGGTGTGGTGCTCGGCGTGCCGCACCGAGCACGAAACCTTGTCGCAGAAAAACGACGAATATTCGCCAAAGGGACTGCGCATCCTCAGCACGCTGTTCCAAGACGAAGCGAGCAACCCGGCAACCTTCCGCGACCTGACTACTTGGGTCGAAACCTTCTCCTCGGACTATGCGATGGCGCTCGATCCCGACTATCAACTCGGCAGCTACGCTCGCGCCGAGACCGCCCCGCTCAACTTGGTCGTCGACGCACGCACGATGAAGATCGAAAAGAAGCTGCTCGGAGACGAACCGACGATACTCTGGCCATTCATCGATGCCGCGCTCGCTTCGCCTTGACGCCCCAAAATCTGCCGCGGGCGCATGACCAGACGCGCTGACCGTCGCGGTGTTTTGTCATTTGATGCCTTTGTTCTCGCAATGCACCCAAGCAAGCTTGGGTGCAGGACGCTGATTTTTTGGGGGGTGCTCCTGTGCGGCGCGTGCGGCGCAGAACAGGCGCATGCGCTCGAACCGGCGGACGTGCTCGGCGTGCCCGTCGCGTTCGACGTCACCGAAAGTTCGACCTTCGCCTACAACTTCGACAATCGCGACACGCGCGCGAACCAAGTACCGACGCGCGCGAACGACAATTGGGGCATCTTTTACAATCGCTTGAACGTGCTCGCGAACGGCGGCGCCTGGCAAGTCGGTGTGCGCATCGACAATGCCTGGTTCTTTCGCTACCCGAACCCGACGCAAATCGCGCTCGATCTGTCGAACTCGCGTCCGCCCTCCGCGGGCGGCGCGAGCGCGCTCGACTATTTTCGGCAAAAAGTCGACGAAGCCGGCGTCGAGCTCTCGAATCGTTACATCGATTGGCTCTATCCCGCGAAATACTACGCGACCTATTCGAGCCCCACCATCGAAGTCACGCTCGGCGACGGCTACGCGCAGTTCGGGCGAGGCTTCGTGCTCAGCCTACGCAAACTCGACGAGCTCGCGAGCGACTCGACCTTGCGCGGCGCGCGCATCAGCGCGCGCTTGAAAAAAGACGAGCTCACTTTGCGCGGGACCGCGCTCGCCGGCACACTCAATCCGCTCCGGATCGATCCCGCGAGCGGCCGCTATCTCGGCGTGGATGCGAGCGTCACCCCCGGCTTGATCGGCGTTCTGGAAGCCGGAATGCCGCGCGCGGTCGCCACTGATTTTGCACCGAACACCGGGAATTGCGCCACCTTCGCGACGTGCAGCTACGCGCCGGATCGCCTGTTCGGCGGCCAAGTCGAAGTCAGCCAGGGCGCGACGAAAATCGCGCTGCAAAGCTCGCTGCTCGAACGCGGTACCCCGCTCGACCAAGATACCGTGCGGAACACCGAGCACATCGCGACGGGTAGCGCGTCGCTCGAGCTTTCGGATCTAGGCGGCCACGGCGCGGCCTACGCCGAAGTCGCGCTCCAAGATCTGAAGCCCGCCGACCCCACGACGCCGAAGCTCGATCCCGGCGAAGCCATCTACTTGAGCGTCAACCTCAACGAAGGTTCGCTCAATCTGCTGTTCGAGGGCAAGCACTACCGGCGCTTCTTCCCACTACTCGCCAACGTGAGCCCAATCCGCGCGCGCGAATTCAGCACGCTCGCGGCGAGCGCGCCGCCCACGACCGAAGCACTCTACACCGACACCGAGTTCGAAAACTTCAACACCTGCGTCAGCGGGGGCCGCCTGCGCGGAGACGTCGCGTTGTCGGCGCAAGTGACGGCCTACGCTTGGCTCGGCTACTATGAGTCATTCGACGAATCCGTCGCGAACGACGCTTGCACCGTGTCGCGCGACACGCGCGATCGAGTTTGGGACACAGCGAGCGGCTTCGAGCTCCACAGCCGTGATCGGCGCACGAAGGCTGATGTTTCGATCGGCGCGCGCACCGACGACGCGGCCCGCATGATCGCGACGGATAGCGGCGAAACCTCGGTTTTTTACCGCGAAATCTTTCATCGTCACACCGTGCTCGCGCCGCTCGGCGGACCGATCTCGATCGAGCTCCAAGGTTGGCATCGCCGCCGGCATCAAACCGTGGGCGGCCCGCTCGAGCCCTGGAGCGAAGGAGATGAACTGCTCGCGCTCGACTACGCGCCCCATTGGTCGGCAGCGTTCGGCTTTTCGTACGATACGAATCCGCAAGTGCCGCCGACCTACGTCAATGGCCAACTCGGCTATCGCCCAACCACCGATTCGAGTGTGTCCTTGTTTGTCGGACAACGGCGCGGCGCGCTCCGCTGCGTCGGCGGAGTGTGCCGAGTGTTCCCACCGTTCGAAGGCGCATCACTGGATCTCACGCTACGGTTTTAAGGGTCGTAGATCGAGCCTTCTGAGTATTCGCTTCGTGTTTGTTTTTTTTTGGCCCTGCGCGAGCATGGCGCTTCGCCGGCAGGCGAGCCCAAGCCCTTCGCGCGCGCTCTGGCGCGAAAGAGAAGAGTGAGAAGAACAGTCAGCTCTATCTCGAAGTAGCGGCGAGTGCACCGAGCACGTCTTGGTCCAGCGCGTCCGCGTCGCCCGTGGTGTAGCCTTCTTGCTTCTTCAAGACGCGACCGTCGCGGCCGATTAGTACGCTGTAAGGTGCGCTGGTCTTGGGGTTGTAGAGGGCGACGACGCGTGTTTCTTGATCGAGCAAGATCGGGAAACTGATGCCGAGCTTTTCGACCGTGGTCTTCACCTGTGCGATCGAATCCGGTCCGTCGATGTCCACGCCGAGCACGACGAAGCCCTCTTTCCGGTGCGCGCGATAGAGCGCGTCGAGGTGCGGCATGCCTGCCAAACACGGCTCACAAAACGTGGCCCAAAAATCAATCAACACGATGTCTTTGCCGAGGTGTTGGCTCAGTCGTTCGCTCTTGCCATCGATAGTGGAAAGCTCGAAATCCGGCGGCAACACGTGGGAAGT
>DASYCL010000945.1:0-3594 GCA_036500245.1 Polyangiaceae bacterium
TGCTCCTGATTCGTCATTTCGAAATTGGGCTACCGGACGTTCACGATTTGCGCACGCACTATCAGCCGCCGCAGGTCACGCGCGTGCTCGCGCGCGACGGCACGGTGCTCGCGAGCCTGTTCGTCGAACGGCGCACCGTGATCCCGTTCGACGAGATCCCGAGCCACGCGAAACTCGCGTTTCTAGCGGCGGAAGACGCACAGTTTTACGAGCACCAAGGGCTCAACTACTTCGGCATGCTGCGCGCTCTCTTCGCCAATTTGCGCGCGGGCCATACCAAACAAGGCGCGAGCACGATCACGCAGCAGGTCGTGAAAAACGTGCTGCTCGACTCCGAGCGCACGTATCAGCGCAAGATCAAAGAGACGATCCTCGCGCGCCGGCTCGAGAAGGAGCTCAGCAAGGACGAGATTTTCTCGCTTTATCTCAACACGATTTATCTCGGCCACGGGCGCTACGGGATCGAAGAAGCGGCTCGCTATTATTTTGGCAAAAAGGCCAAGGACTTGGACGTGCCCGAGGCGGCGCTCCTCGCCGGCCTGGTCGCGTCACCTGAAAAATATTCGCCGCGTCACGACGAAGCCAAGGCGCTCGCGCGTCGCCGCTACGTGCTCGATCAAATGCTGCAAAAGAGCTTCATCACCCAGGATCTGCATGACTTGGCCGAAGCTTCCAAGGTGCGGCTCGCGCCGGCTTCCGACGGTGAATCGGAGCTCGCGCCCGAAGTCGTGTCGTACGTGAAGAAGGTACTCGATGACGTCGCGGGCGAGGCCGCCGTCTCCGGCGGTTACACGATCGAGACGACGATCGATCCTGCGCTCGAGGCCGCGGCGCGGCGCGCGGTGCGCGAGAATTTGGACAACTATGCGACGCGCCAGAAACTCGTGCCGCCATTCACACAGACGTCGCGGAAATTGTGGGGGCCGCTTGCGGCCGGCGTTCCGCGCCAAAACAAGATCTACGTCGGCAAAGTCGTCGCGCTGAACGACGCGCAAGGCACGCTCGACGTCCAAGTCGGGGACGTGCTCGGTCGTGTGACGCTGACGAGCGAAGAGCGCTACAATCCGAAGCATCTGCCGCCGAGCGAATTTGCGAAGCTCGGCGCGGTGCTGCGCGTCGGGCTGCTTGGGTCGCCGGATGGCGTGCCGCCGGTGCCGCTCAGGCTCGAACTCGGGCCCGAATCCGCGCTGATCGCGATCGATGTGCGTTCGCGTGAAGTGCGCGCGCTGGTCGGCAGTTACGAAGCCGTGAACGGCGGACTCGATCGCGCGACGCGCGCGCGCCGCCAGCCGGGCTCTTCATTCAAGCCGATGCTGTACAGCTACGCGCTGCACTCGCGCCGCTTCACGCCAGCGAGCGTGCTCGATCTCACCAAGAAAAACGGCAAAGAGCTCGTGAGCTATCGCGAAAGCGTGCGTACGGCGATCGCCGAGAGCGACAACTCCGCGGCCGACAAATTGCTCGACGAGGTCGGCGCGGCCAACGTCGTCGAGTGGGCGCACGCGCTCGGCATCACGACTGACTTGCAGCCGACGCCGTCGCTCGCGCTCGGCGCCTATGAGGTGATTCCGATCGAGCTCTGTAACGCCTACGTGACCTTCGCCAACGGCGGCGAGTTCGAATTGCCGAAACTCGTGACGCGCATCGTGGCGCCGGGCGGCAAAGTGCTGGCGTTGCCCGCGACGCCACCGCCGCGCCGCGTGCTGTCGCCGGAAGAGGCGTATCTCATCACGAGCTTGATGCGCGGCGTGGTCGAGCACGGCACCGCACAACGCGCACGAGCGCTTGGCCGTCCGCTCGCCGGCAAGACCGGCACGACGAACCTCGCCAAAGACACCTGGTTCGTCGGTTTCTCGACCGAGCTCGCGGCCACGGTTTGGGTGGGCTACGACGACGCGCTGCCGCTCGGTTGGGGCGAAGCCGGCGCGCAAACGGCGCTGCCCGCCTGGATGAGCTTCATGAAAGCGGCGCACGACAAGAAGCCGCCGACCGAGTTTCCGCGGCCGAGCGGTATCGTGACGGCGAACGTCGATCCGGCGACGGGACTTTTACCGTATCCCGGCGAAGACAGCGCGATCGAAGAAGAATTTTTGGACGGCACCGTGCCGACCGAAATCTCCAAGCCCGACGCTGGGGCCGACGCCGGCAGGGTGGATGCCGGGCCAGATGACGAAACGAACAGCGCAAAAGCGCCCGCAGATGCCGGCGGGCTCGACGCTGGCACGAATTCGGGGAACGAAAGCGCAAGCTCGGTTGTTGCGCCGCCGCCGTTCTAGCGAGTAAAAATCCCATGGAAAACACCATGACGAAGTCGACGATGAGCCGTGCCGGAATTTTTTCGCTCGTGGGATTGAGCTTCGCGCTCGCACTCGGGTGCGACAAGAAGGAAGACGAGCACCACGAAGAGAGCGCCACGAGCGACGCCGGCCCACACAAAGTTTCCGACGAACCGGACCTCGACAAAGCCGTGGCGTCGGTCGCGGCTTCGAAGGCGGGTTCGGCTGCGAACGTGGGTCCAGATGGCCCGCCACCGAACGGTATTTTCGGCCCGGGCGGCGCAGACAAGGCGCTCGCCAAGGGCGCGGCTCCGATCTTCACCCTTGGGGGTGATGGATCGGAGCCGCGCGTTCAACTCGGTCCGGCGGCGAAGCCCGGCACCAAGCGCTCGGGCACGATCGAAGTCGCGACGCAGAGCGGCGAGCAAGGGGCAGTTCCAGTCTCCTTGGCGGTCACGCTGGAAGTGCTGAAACCCAAGGCTGAGAGCGACGCTGGCGCGAGCCCGAACCAAGTCGTGGTCAAGGTCACCGGGGCGACGATCAATGCGCCGGGAGTGCCGCCCGAAATCATGTCGAGCTTGGCCAAGCTCAAGGGCTCGCACGTCGATTTTCAGTTGAGCCCCGACGGCGCGGGCTCGAATTTCCGCTACGAAGTCGCCAAGGGCGTCGATCCGGGCCTCGCTTCCTCGGTGCAATCGCTGAGCGACAATCTGATGTTGCTCGCGCTGCCATTCCCGAACAAGCCAGTCGGAGCGGGCGCCTACTGGATGGTCACGACGCGCGATTTGGTTGCCGGGATCGACGTCGTTACTTACCGCTTGGTGAAGGTCGACAAAGTCGAAGGCAATGCCGCGACGCTCAGTGTGAACACCAAACGCTACGCGGCCTCTCCGGCATTCGACATCGAAGGCCTACCGCCCGGTGTGCCGCACGTGATGAGTGAATTCCAGGCCGGCGGCCAAGGAAACTTGGTGGTGAACGCGGGCGATTCGTTCGCGAAGAGCGGCGAGCTCGATTCTACGTTTGGCGCCGCGCTCGGCGCGGCCGACCCCAAAACCAAGCAGCGTCCCATGGTGCAGCTGCAAGGCCGCGCGATCATCAATCTCTAGAAGCCGAGCTTTTCTTTGCGCTCTTCTGCGCCGGGCAACGAATTGCCCTGCTCGTTCACGACTGGGAGGCCCGCGGCGCGCTCGGCGTTGATCGCGGTCCAGCTCTTCTTGTCATCCGGGATTTGCGTCTCGTCGAAAATCGCTTCGACGGGGCACTCCGGCACGCAGGCACCGCAGTCGATGCACTCCGCCGGATCGATGTAGAGCAT
>DASYCL010000946.1:0-2983 GCA_036500245.1 Polyangiaceae bacterium
CACTACACGTGCAAGGTCGAAGGCTGGTGCTCGAACGCGATGGCCGTTGCAGCGTACGAACCCGGAGTCGGCTACGCGTGGATGGATGCCTGGACCGACGACGGGACGTGCGGTGGTGGTTCGGGCGGCGGCAGTGGGACGGGCAGCGGCGGATCGACGGGCAGCGCGGGTTCGACCGGCTCCGCTGGTAGCGGCGGCGCGACGAGTAGCGGTTGCGCGCTCGACGGCATTCTCGGCGAGAACAATTTCGACAACTGGTTTCCGATGCGGAACGGCTTCTACACCTACGCGAATCTGTGCAAAGCGCTGGCGAAATATTCCGCCTTCGCCACTACCGGCGATGCCACCGCGAAGAAGCGCGAAGTAGCAGGCTTCTTCGCGAACGTCGCGCGCGAGACGGGCATGCTCGTGTACATCGATCAGATCAACAAGGATCCCTCGACCGGCAACTACTGGGGGCGCGGGCCGCTGCAGATCACTTGGAACTACAACTATCAGGCTTGCGGCACGGCGATCGGCGCCGACCTGCTCGGCACTCCGACGTTGGTCAGCACCGACGGCATGATCACCTGGGAAACCGGGCTCTGGTTTTGGATGACGAACGATGGCGGCACCGGCACGACGCCGCATCAAGCCATCGTCGCCGGCAATTTCGGCGGCACGATCCGCGCGATCAACGGCGGCATCGAATGCAACGGCCCGAACGACGGCGCGAACGAACGCATTCAACACTACCAGACGTTCTGTCAGTCGCTCGGCGTGGATCCGGGAACGATGCTCACTTGCTGGTGAGCGCCGCTATTTGATCACGCTCGCGACCGCGACTTCGACGTCCGGGAAAGCGCCGAGTTTGAGGGCTTGGTCGTGCGTGAAGATTTCGCGCATGGCATAGCCGCTCGCGTTCAACTTCGTGTGCATTCCTTTTTTTTCTCTCTCCTTTTTTCGCGCCGGAGCACGCGCGAAAGGGCTCGGGCAAGATGCATGGAATAAGACCCAACTGTTGATCACATCTCGCGCGCGGTCGCGCCCGACGACGCTTGGGCTTGCCTGCCCGGAAATAGAACAAGGCAGCAAATTCGCGCGGCTGATCACGGTTTTAGAAAGTAGGGCGGCCACGTTAGAACTGACCGAACAGGCGCCAGCCGCGTCACTGGTGGCGCGAGCGGCCAAGCGCTGATTCGCGCGCAGGGCCCAAAACGCAGACTCGCGCGCCTCGGCACAACTCAATGCTCGACGAAGATCGTCGCTAGGTATTTCTTCGAGAACTTCTTGAAGGCTTCGCTGGCCATGGTCTCGTACAAGTCGGCCGGCGTGGTCGTGTCGGTGACGGTTCGGAGATCGGGCGCGCGCCACACGGTGAGCTTGAACGTGAGCGGCTCCGTGTCGCCGGGAATTTCGAACGAGGCTTTGCCGATCACGCCGGTGCCGGAGATCGCGAAGCGCGGGCGTCTGCTGGTGAACGCGCCGGACATTTCGCTATGGTAGACGATCAGCATCGTGGGGATAGTGGGTTTGCTGTCCGCGCCGTCTTCGAGTGTGGGCGCGGCTTTGGCGTCCACGAGATCGCGCGGGAAGTGTTCGTTGATCGCGCTGGCGAGTGCTTCGGCAGCGGCTTGCTCGCGCGGCGCGACATGCGCGACGTCGAAGAAGGCGCTCGGTAGATTTTTCTCGCCCGTGTAGTAAGCGCTCTGGCGCAGCACTTTTTCCGCGGTTTCCAGGGTCTCGATCGGCTTTCGCTGAAACCGTACGTCGACTTGTGGGCCGTGCTTGGCCGTGAAGCGCAAGAGCCGTTCGAAGAAGGGCAAGAGCCGACTTTGGCTCGGCGCGAGCGCAGGCTTCAAGGTTTGCAAGGTTGCCTGGATGCGCGCGTCGATCGCGCGATCGAGATCGGGAGCGAGGAACGAATAGCGCGCGTAGCGCGCGCCGAAATCCTTCAACGCGCTGAGCGTGCCGACGGCTTCGGCTTGGGCGAGCTCTTTGAGCAATGCGGCGTGGAGCGCCGCGTCGACTTCGGGTTGGATGTTTGTTTTGGGGTGCGTATCGATGAAATGCTCGATCGCGGAGACGTCGCTTTGCGCCACGGCGTTCCTGAGCTCCGCGCGCGGCAAGAGCACGGCTTCGACGTCGGGGTTCGCGCCGCCGCGCGCGAGGTAAGCGCGATACGCCGCCGCGCTGTCGGCGCCGCGCGCGGCTCGGTAAAGTCGGGCTTCACTCAATGTGTTGCGAGCGCGCCATGAAAGGCCGCCCAGGAGCACCCCCAAAATTAAAGCCAAAAAAGGCCACAATTTGAGCCAACCCGGCACGACTTTGCGCATCGCTTCCGCGGGCGCGAACGGGTTCTTGAAGCCGTTGTCGACCAGCGGATCGACCAGCGATTGCTCGCGTGCGCTCGAATCGGGTCCGGCATTCGCCAGCCGATCGCGGAGCGCGCTCAGCTTTTCCGCGGCTTCTGCGGCGAGCGCGAGATCGCGCGCGGGGAATTCGAATTTGCTCCCGTCGAAGTTGACGCTGAGCACGCGCCGCGCGTCATCGACACTGATCTGGGTGTGCTCGGACACGCGATGCACGGCGAGCTCGGGCGCGCGCGCGTCGATCACGCCGATCGGAAACAAGTATTGCGCGGGGCGATAGGGCACGGCGTAGGCGTGAATGTGGCGCGCGGCAGCTTTGAAAAATCCGAACGCCGAGAGCGCGAACAGCGCCGAGTAAATACCGGCGAACGAAATCGGCGTGAGCGCGTAGCGGTTTCCGAGATCGCCGTAGCCGACGCGCAGGACCAGGATCGCGAGCACGAAGGCCGCGCCGCCGAGCAGCGCAAAGCCGATCATTTTGGCGTCGCGCGCGAGCGGCAAAATCGCGAGCGGCGCCGGTGCTGCCGCGCCTTTGGTGGACTCGACGAAGCGCTTTTGGACTGGGCGAGCGAGCCGGAAAAAATCGACGCGATCCATCATTTCCCCTGCTTCGAGCGCGCTTTCGCGCGTTC
>DASYCL010000947.1:0-5877 GCA_036500245.1 Polyangiaceae bacterium
GCCGCCTGCTTGAAGCACGAGCTCTACGCTCATCGGTGACTCTCGAGGAGTGTCGCAGGAACGCTCGAAGCAGGAAAGTGCGCGCGTAGCCTCCACGCGATAAGCGGCTGAAATCGCAGCAAATCCGGCCAGCCGCTCGGCGCCTGCGCGCATTTCGCCCAGAAATTCTGTGCCTTTTGCTTGACCAAATCGGAAGGAGCGCTTGAAAGTGAACGGACGTGGTCAGCGATCGCGGGCTCGCCCGGCCCAAAACTGGGTTGGTGCTCTCCGGTGGCGGCATGCGCGGCGCTTACGAAGTCGGCATCGTCTCCGGCATCATGGAAGTGCTCGATCCCGAGCCCGGCTCGCCTCCCACGTTTCAAATTTTCGCGGGCACCTCGGTCGGCGCGATCAACGCGACGTACCTCGCGTCCAATGCGGGCAACGCGGACCACGCGGTCGAGCGGCTCGCCGAAGTGTGGCAGAGCCTGCGGCTCGAAGATCATGCGCGGGTGCGGCCGTTTGGTTTGGCGCGCTTGCCCGACAGTTTGCGCGCGCGCTTTCGCTCCTCGAAGCCCGACGAGATGGGGACGTCGCTGCTCGATTCTCGCGGGATCGAAGTCTTGGTGCGCCGCACGATCGACTGGGCGAAATTGCACGAGAACATCGACCGTGGCGTGATCGACGCGGTGATGGTGGCAGCGCTGCACGTCGTGTCCGGGCGCACCACGATGTTCACCGAGCATTCGCCAGCGTGCCACGTGCCATCCACGCACGACGGCCGCAAAACGACCTCATTCGAGCGGATCACCGCCGATCACGTGCTGGCTTCCGCCGCGATTCCGCTGCTTTTCCCGACGCGGCGCATCGGCGAACACTATTATTGCGACGGCGGTTTGCGCTTCAACACGCCGATCGCGCCGGCGATCCGCGCGGGCGCCGAGCGGCTCGTGATCGTCTCGGTGCGCCACGAGCGCACGCAACGTGAAATCGCCGCGGTGGAAGAGAGCGATGCGGGCATTGGGCGCGAGCTCAGCCCGGTTTTTTTGGTTGGCAAATTGCTCAACGCGCTCTTGCTCGATCCCGTCGCGTACGACTTGCAAGTGCTCGAGCGCTTGAACCAAGTGATGGAAGTGCTCGAAGAGACCCTTGACGCGGACGATCTGGAACGCATCCAAAGTGTGTGGATCAAGCATCGCGGTGCACCGTATCGGCGCATTCGCTCGCTCGTGTTCACGCCCTCGCGCGATCTCGGGCGTGTCGCGGGCGATTTCATCAAGAAATCCCTGCGCACCACCAACCTTCGCCCCGTGACGAAATACATCATCGAGAAATTCGCGAGTGACGCGCCGGAACCCGAGGCGGATTGGGCCTCGTACCTGCTCTTCGATGGCAGCTTCGCGCACGAATTGATCGAAATCGGCCGCGAAGACGCCCGCGCGCAGGCTGAGAAGATTCGCGAGTTTTTTCTGTAGGGCGTGAGCGCGTGCTGAGAGCTTGTTTCTACCGGTCTTGTCGCTGAATTTTTTTGCCCTGCGCGTGCACCGCGCTTGGCCGCTCGCGCGTCGAGCAACGCGACGGGGGCCTGTTCACCCCTTCGGGTGTCACGAAGCGCGGCGGTCAGTTTCAACGTGGCCGCCTCTCCTTCGAAAACCGTGATCAGCCCGGCGAATCAGTAACGTTGTTTTATTTCCGGGCAGCCGGCCCCAGCCGTTTCGCGCGCGCCCGGCGCGAAAGAGCGAAAGAGAGGGACGGATGAGCACAGTGCGGCTGCGCGACACTCAAAAAATCCCAAAAGCTCGGCGTCCTCGGCGCTCCTTGGCGGCTTGGGGGTGAACTCTCCCCCCGCAGCGCGACGCCGAAGGCTGTGCCGCGACGCGTCCACTCCCCGTGACCATCAAAATCCAATAAAAACTGACTTTGGCGCGCTAGGAATGAACTGGGTGCGTCCGCGGTTGATCGGAATGCGGGACGAGCCCGCAACACATTGAGGAAGAACTCGAAGATGATCACTCGGCGATTTACCAGCCTGGTTTCTCTGCTCGCGATGGGCGCGCTCTCGCTCGGCGGCTGCACGAAGGCCGCGAGTTCGCAGATTCATCCGGAGATTGCCGCTGAATCCGGCGGCTCGGCGACGCCGGTCACGGTCTTGCCGAGCCCGGCACTCACGAAGGTCGGCGCGGAGTCGATCGCGGACATCACCGGGCGCGTGCTGCCCTCGGTCGTGAACATCTCGATGACCAAGGTCACCAAGATGTCTGCGCCCGGGATGGGCTTTTTGCCGTTCTTCGGCCCACAGGGCCAAGAGGACCGGCACGAGCAGGGCATGGGCTCGGGCGTGATCGTTTCATCGGATGGCTACGTGCTGACGAACAATCACGTCGTCGCGGACGCGCAGGAGATCAAAGTCACCACTTCCGATCGCCACAACTATGACGCGACCGTGATCGGTACCGATCCGAAGAGCGATCTTGCCGTGATCAAGATCAAGGGCAGCGTGAACTTGAAGCCGGTCGAATTCGGAGATTCCGGGCGCTTGCGGCTCGGTGACATCGTGCTCGCGATTGGCAATCCGTTCGGCGTCGGGCAAACTGTCACCATGGGCATCGTGTCGGCGAAGGGCCGCAGCGATCTCGGCATCGAAACTTACGAAGACTTCATTCAGACGGACGCGGCGATCAATCCAGGTAACTCGGGCGGCGCGTTGATCAACAGCGAGGGCAAGCTCGTCGGTATCAACACGGCGATCTTGTCGCGCAGCGGCGGCTATCAGGGTATCGGCTTCGCGATCCCGAGCAACATGGCTTCGCCGATCATGGACAGCCTGAAAAAGAGCGGCAAAGTCGTGCGTGGCTGGCTCGGCGTTGCGATTCAGGACGTCGATCAGGAGCTCGCAGAGGCGATGAAATTGCCGTCCGCGACCGGCATTTTGCTCTCGGACGTGAAGCCCGGCACGCCTGCCGCGAAGGGCGGCCTCGCCCGCGGCGACGTGGTGCTCAAAGTCGACGGCAGGACCGTCGACACGACTGGGCAATTCAGGAACATCATCGCCGCGAGTGGCGCCAAGCACAAAGTGCACTTGGATTTCCTGCGCGACGGCAAGGCAGCCGGCGCCGATGTGGAGCTCGGCGAAATGCCCGAGAGCGACACGACGGTGGCGTCGACACCAGGCAGCACGCATGGCGGCGCGCTCGACGGCATCGTGCTCGAGAACCTGAGCCCGCAGAACCGCAGCAACTTCGAGATCGACGAGAACGTGAAGCAAGGCGTCGTGATCGTGCGCATCGATCCGCAGAGCAACGCCGCGCGCGCCGGACTCCGGCCAGGCGACGTGGTGCTCGAGGTGAACCGCGTGCGCGTCGATTCCCCCCAGAAATTCCAGGAGCTTTACAGTAAATCGAAGGATCGCGTGCTCTTACTCGTCAATCGGCACGGGATGAGTACGTATGTGGTGATTAAGGGTTGAAGAGAACAGTGAGGCGTCGTTCCGCCCTTGGGTTTTCTTGGGCGCTGCGCGCGCACATCGCTTGGCCGCTCGCGCCACGCGCGACGCTCCTTTCGCCTGTTCACCCCTTCGGGTGTCACGAAGCGCGGCGGTCAGTTCTAACGTGGCCGCCCGGCTATCGAAACCCGTGATCAGCCACGAACCCGCTGGCTTTGTATTTGTTTCCGGGCATTCGGCGACCAACCTTCGCGCGCTGGACAGGCGCCCGTCGCGTCGCAGGAAGCGCGAGTGGCCAAGCGCCAATTCCGGCGCAGGGGCCCGAGCTCGACGCAAAAATCCGAGTTTTAGCGGCTTTTTTTCGCGCGTCTTGGGCGTACCCAGCGCGGCCGCTGCGCGCTACCATGACAATGCCCCAATGGCTGACCCGAGGCCGATTCCTCCACCGAAACCTATTTCGGCTGACCGCGTTTCTGCGCCCGAGTCCCTGCCGCACACGCGCAGCCCGAGTTTGGCCGCGATCAATCCGCGCATCTGCCCAACTTGTGGCGGGCGCTATCCGGCGGATTTCCGCGTCTGCCCGCGCGACGCGACGCCACTCGAGGATGCGCCGAGCGACGAAGATCCGCTGGTCGGGCATTTGCTCGACGGTTCCTACGAAGTCTTGCGCGTGATCGGCGAAGGCGGCATGGGCCGCGTCTACGAGGCGCGGCACACGCGGCTTCACACCAAGCGCTTCGCGGTGAAGCTTTTGCACCAAGAGCTTGCGCGGCAACCCGAAGTCGTGACGCGCTTTCAACGCGAGGCCGAGGCCGCGAGCGTGCTCACGCACCCGAACGTGGTCGGCGTTTACGACGTGAATACGAGCGCGGACGGGCGCCCGTACATCGTGGCTGAGCTACTCGAGGGTGAAGAGCTCGGCAACTATCTCGAGCGCGTCGGCAAATTGCCGGTGATGGAAGCGGTGCACATCGTGCGGCAAGTGTGCCGCGCGCTCGGCGCCGCGCACGCGCATGGCATCGTCCACCGCGACGTGAAGCCGGAGAACGTGTTCCTCGCGAGTCCGGATGCGGTCGTCAAAGTGCTCGACTTCGGCATCTCCAAGGTCGCGGAGAACAGCGACGGTTTGACCAAAACCGGCACCGTGATGGGCACGCCGGACTACATGGCGCCGGAGCAAGCGCGCGGCGATCGCGTCGATGCGCGCGCGGATATTTACGCAGTGGGCGCGATTTTGTATCGCGCGCTCACCGGCCGAAAGCCGTTCGACGGCCTGGATCCGATGGCGATTCTGACCGCGGTGCTGACCGAAGAGCCCGAGCGCCCGAGCGTGCGCGAGCCGAGCATCCCGCTCGCGCTCGAGCTGATCGTGCAGCGCACGATGGCGAAATTGCCGGCCGAACGCTTTCAAACCATGGAGGCGCTCGAGCAAGCGCTCGCGCCGTTCGATGCGCCGGATGCATTGCCGGTGGCGACGATCATCTCGGCGACTGCGTCCGCCGCGGCGAATGGCCGGCCAGCGACGTTGATGGAAGCTGCCGCGCGCACGCTGCTCGCGACGCCGGGTTCGGGCACGATGCACGATGCGCTCGAAGAAACGGCGCGCAACGTGCGCCTAGCGCGGCCAGGGTTGGTCTTCTTCACGGCGCTCGGCCTGTTTTGGGGCTTCGTCAATGTCGTGGTCGTGGCTGCGGCGATGGTGCGCCTCGTGCGCGGGACCGATCTCAGCACGGCTGAAGTCACGCTCTCGATCATCGGCGTGCTCGCGACGCTGTCGAGCCCGACCGCGATCTGGATTCGGCACGTGCGGCGCACGGTCTGGCCGAGCACACCGCGTTCGGTCGAAATGGTCGTGCGCTTGCGGCGCACCGTGCTGTACAGCGCGGCCGCGTACGGGCTCGCCGCGGTCTTGGTGCAGCTATTCGAAGGCGTAGTCGGCCGCAACGGGCTCGGCGTCGCGCGCCCGGGCTGGTCGCTCTTCGTGTTCGTGGTCGCGCTGATCGTCGGCGCGCTCACTTGGCTAGGCTCGGGTGCACGCGCACGTAAATCGACTTAACCGAGAAGGAGCTCGCATGCGAACGCCGATCGTCGTCGCTTCGAAATTTGTTTTGTTGGGGGTGCTCCTGGGCGGCTGTGGTTCTAAGAGCGGTGGCTCGAACAACCAAAATTCGGCCTCTGCGGGCAGCGCGGGACAATCGACGTCGAACGGCGGCTCCAGCGCGAGCGGCTCCAGTTCGAGCTCGAACGCCGGAACTTCGAGCGGCGGCAGCTCGAGCTCGAGCGCTGGCACTTCGAGTGGCGGAGGCGCGACAAGCAACGGTGGCAGTGCCACGAGCGGCGGCTCCGGCGGAGGCGCCGCGATCGGGAACCCAGGCAACTCGACTTGCGCGATCCCAGCCGCCGCCATGGCCGAAGACGTCTCGCACCCGACCACCGTCGTCGGCAATGGCATGCCG
>DASYCL010000948.1:0-1869 GCA_036500245.1 Polyangiaceae bacterium
CGAGTTGGTATCGCCGCGCAGCAACGCTTCGCGAATTTCGGCGCAGTCCATCAGTGAATCCCCTCCGGCGTCGGCTTGCCGGCGACATGCGTGGGATCCGGCGCGCTGTCGCCGAGCCGAGCGCGCAGCGCGACGTAACCGCGATGCGCGCGCACTTTGACCGCAGCCACCGTCGAACCAACGGCTTCCGCGACCTCGGGAAAGCTGAGCCCGCCAAACCAGTGCAGCTCGATCACCTCGCGATGCTCGGCGGGCAGCGCGGCGAGCGCGCGCATCGTTTCGCGCGCGGCATCCGAGCGCTCTTGTCCGCGCGGCCCTTCGAACGGTTCGGGCGCGCGATCGTCGTCGAGCGACGTCTCTTGCCGGCGGCGGCTGCGCCGGAAAAACTCACGCTTCAAGTTCAACGCGATGGTGAAGATCCAAGGCTTGAGTTTGCGACCGGGCTCGAAGTCGAGCCGGCTGCGATGCAAATGCAGAAAGGTTTGCTGCACGAGATCGTTGGCTTCTTCGGGCGTCCGCAAATCGCGCGCCATGGCTCGCGATAAAAGTGGCGCGTAGCGCGCGAAGAGCTCGCGAAAAGCCGCCTTGTCGCCTGAAATATAGGCGGCCATCAGCTCTTCGTCGGTGCGCACAGGCGCGATGATAACCGCGCTTTTCGAGCTTTTCGCGCTTTTCACGAAAGATTGCCGGAAAAGACCAAAGGGCTAACCATTTGCCGAGTCCCGGCTATACTTTGCCCCGCGCGTCGCGCACTCCTCGGACAATGCCATGGATTTGAGCAACGGAACTCGGATTGCATTCGCCTTGAGCGCGCTGCTCGCCGCGAGCGGCTGCAGCGGTTCGGGTTCGGATCAAGTCTCGAGCACGAGCGAAGCCATCAAGTGCGAAGGCGGCAACGCTTGCGCCGGCCTCTCCGCGTGCGCCACGGCGAACGGCAAGAGCGAGTGCTCCGGCGAGAACGAGTGCAAGGGAACCGGCTACGTCTACACCCAGACGGAGCAGCAGTGCGAAGCGCTGCAGATCCGCAACAAGCCCTGAAACCGCGCGAGTCGCGCGTCGGGTTCGGGCTGCGGCCGAAGCACTACCGAGAGATTTTGGAGCGCGGCATCCGCGCTGACTTCGCCGAGGCGACGAGCGAGAATTTTTTGGGCCGCGGAGGCCGCGCGCACGCAGTGCTCGAACGCGTGCGCAACGACCGACCGATCGCGCTGCACGGCGTGTCGCTCTCGATCGGCGGCACGGATCCGCTGAATCAGGCCTATCTCGCCGAGCTCCGCGCGCTCAGCGAACACGTCGACGCCCTGAGCGTCTCCGATCACCTCTGCTTCGGCACATTTCGCGGCCACTACGCGCACGATCTGTGGCCTTTGCCCTACACCGAAGAAGCACTTCAGCATGTCGTCTCGCGCGTGCACGAAGTGCAGGCGAAACTCGGCCGGCGCATCTTGCTCGAGAACGTGTCGAGCTACGTCGAGTATCGAGCGAGCGCGCTCAGCGAGTGGGAGTTCTTGAACGAAGTCGCCGCGCGCGCCGAGTGCGGCATCTTGCTCGATCTGAACAACGTCTTCGTCAGTGCGCACAATCTCGGTTTTTCCGCGCACGAATACTTGAACGGCATCGCGCCGGCTCGCGTCGAACAAATGCACCTGGCCGGCCACAGCGACGGCGGCGGATTTTTGCTCGACGATCACGGCTCGCCGGTCACGCTCGAAGTTTGGCAGCTGTATGAGCGCGCGCTCGCGCGCTTCGGCGCGCGAAAGTCCCAGGATCGCCGTCAGCCGGTCGGTGATCTGGCCCGCGACGCGACGCACCGGGTTGAAGGCGGTCAGCGGATCCTGCGGAATGAACGCGGATGTCCCGGCGATCAGC
>DASYCL010000949.1:0-3393 GCA_036500245.1 Polyangiaceae bacterium
CAGCGCGCGCGCGGCATTACCTCGTTACGAATCGCGCTTTTTCCTAGTCGGGTGGCATCGCGTTTGCTCATAGCCGCGCACGCTGAAACACAAGTTTGCGCGAGCCGACGAAGCGCGAGCTCGCGCGCCATTTCACGAGGTGTCCCATGTTAGTTCGTTCAACGTTGCTGAGCGCGGCGCTTTTGCTCGCTGTTGGTTGCAATCGCAGCAACAACGCGCCTACGCCGGATACGGACCGTTTGCCGAGCAGTCCAGCCCCGACGGCTCAGAACACCGCAATTCCGAACTCCAACCCCGCGGCGCAGCCGGCTCCCACGACCGGACCGATGGACACAGCGGCCGCGAACGGCGCGAACGGCGCTAGTGGCACGGCCGCTTTGGAGATCCTCAGCGACGAACAGATCGCCCAGCTGACCGATGATGCGAACTCGGCGGAGATCGATCAAGCCAAAGTCGCCGAGAGCAAGGCCAAGGATCAGCGCGTGAAGAAATTCGCGGAGCGCATGGTCAAGCAGCACACCGACGCCAAGGACAAGCAGGCAAAGCTGAACCAAAAAACGTCGAGCAGCGATACCTCGAAGAAACTCGAGAAAGACGCCTCGCACACCTTGAGCGCGCTCAAGTCCGACAACGATGCGAGTTTCGATCGTGACTACATCGCCGATCAAGTGAAGGAGCACCAAGAAGTGGTCGACATGATCAACAAGCAGATGCTGCCCAACGTCAAGGGCACTGAGCTCAAGGCGTACCTCGAAGAGATCAAACCCACCGTGGAGATGCACCTGAAATCAGCGCAAGAACTCCAGAAAAAACTGGGCGAGACCGCTAGCAACGCGCCCACCGAATGAGAGCCGGGGAAAATCCGGGCGCACGCGCCGAGCACTGATTGCGTGCGATGCAGCAAGCGCGCGGCGACTTCACAGACCACGAGCGCGTCGTGGTCGCCGCGCGTTTTATCGAGTTCGTGCTGTCGTCAAATTCGCGCACATCAAGTAGCAGCGAGGCCAGCCATTACTGCCACACTCGGCGAAGCGCGACCTAAATGCGAATTGCATCCGCAGCGCCCAGCGGCACACTTACCAGGTACATCATCGTACCAAGTGCGCCAGTCATCGGGCACTCATGTGGCCACGTGAGCCCTGCGAGAGGAGTTTACTCATGACCCATTCCGAAGCGTCGAAACCGACAGTCGAGCAAGCGGATGCCGTCCCGCCGATCGCGCCCGACCCCTTCATCGCACAAGAGGCGCGAGCCGTGGCGCACATGCATGACTCGAGCTCGGTCGCGCCGTCGCGCGCGGAGCAATGGTCTTTGCCGCTTCACTCCCCGGTAATGCTGTCGCTGATCGTGTTCGCCATGCTCGCTTTCGGCGCGCTCGGCTTCATGCTCGTTCACGTGCACTCGAACGCGGCCCACTTGCGCGGCGCAAATGACGCATTCCCCGCGTACGGCTTTCACGCCGAGTAACCAGCTGCCGACACCATCACGGTCGAAGAGCAACGGGGGCGCAAGCGCCCCCGCGCCGTTCACACGATACTGTTGGCGAAGCCCTGTTTTACGCGCTTATACTGGCGCTCGAGCTCCCAGCTAGCGCTATCACCGAGTGTCTGACGGGCGAGTGGGAAAAACGCGTTCTCTTCCTCTTCGACGTGCGCGTGTACGAGCTCCGAGAAGCGCTCGAAGGCTGCAATCCATTCGTCGCCCGCGGCGTCGAGCGCATCGAGCTCGCGGAGCCCTTCTTCAAGCTCGCGCGCGAAGCCGGCGTGCTGTGTCGCGATGCGCCGCGTTTCCGGATAGCGCTGAAGCTCAGCGTACAGCACCGAGGACTCTGCTCGCTCGTGAACCGCGAGCTCCGCGCGTATCGTTCGATACACGTCACGGCGCAAGCCGGCGTCCGCGCTCATTCGAGCTCGGCGAATCAACGTCGTGAGCTCGCCGTGCTCTTGGATCAAGCGGTTGAAGATGCCGCCGAGTCCAGCGGCCTCACCGGCCGGGCCCAGCACCGATCCCGTCGCCGTCGAATGCGCTCTTTCCATGTCGATCCTCCGCTGCTTTGGCTACCCAATGGTGGTGCCAACCCGATGTTGCAACTGCCGAACCAACTCGAGCCGAGAACGGCCGCACCCACCGCCCACCCAAATCCTCGCTCGGTCTCTAGCGCGCGGCGCTCGGCCGCATTTTTGCCGCACGCACTCGCGCGTGCCGGCTGCTCAAATGCGCGACACTTCGACGACGCCGCTGACCTTTTGAAGCGCCTTCATCACGTTCTTCAACTGGCTCAAATCCGTACAGTTGAAGGTGAAAATGTTGCGCGCGCGACCGTCGTCCCCCGCGCGACAGTTCGCCTCGCTGATATTGATGCTCTGCGCGCTGAAGGTCTGGCTCACGGTCGCGAGAATGCCCGGTTTGTTCGTCGTCGTGACCACGAGCTGCACCGGTCGATTGATCTTCGCCTTCGAATCCCAACTCACGTCCACGCGGCGCTCGGGATCGGTATCAAACGCCTTCATGCATTCGCGCCGGTGAATCGTGACACCGCGGCCGCGCGTGATGAAGCCGATGATCGCGTCGCCTGGCAGCGGGTTACAGCATTTGGCATAGCGCACCAGCACGTCGTCGATGCCGCTCACCTTGATGCCGGCTTGGTCGCGCCCGGTGACCTTACGCACGAACTGCTCGATGCGACCCGAGCGCAGTGAAGCCGGCGCTTCGCCGTCCCCGCCTTCTTCGGGTTTCACCCCACGCAGGAAATCGACGATGTCTTCAGTCGCGACTTTGCCGTAGCCGATGGTGAGCAACAGCTCGTCGAAGCTCTGCACCGAATTGGCTTCCACGACGCGCTTCACTTCCGCCTCGTTCTTCTGGAACTTGGAGAAGCTCATGCCGGCGGCGCGCATCTCGTTGTCGAGCAGCTCTTTGCCGAGGTTGATGCTCTTTTGGCGCTGCTCCGCGCGCAAGTGGCCGCGAATGCGCGCGCGAGCCCGCGTCGTGACGCAGAAGTCGAGCCAATCTTTGCTCGGCTCCTGGTGCTGCGAGGTCATGATTTCCATCACGTCCCCGCTCTTCAGCTTGTAGCGCAGCGGCACGATTTGCCCGTTGGCGCGCGCGCCCGAACAGTGCCCGCCGACCTCGGAGTGAATCGCAAACGCGAAGTCGATCGGCGTGGACCCACGCGGCAATACCCGCAAGTCGCCCTTCGGGGTGAAGATGTAGACCTCGTCTGGAAACAGATCGATCTTCACGCTCTCGAGGAATTCGACCGGATCCTTCAAATTGCGCTGAAAATCCGCGAGTTCGCGCAGCCAACCGAAGCGCTCGGCATCCTTCGGGTCGACGCCGCCGGAGATGCGCTCCTTGTACTTCCAGTGCGCGGCGATACCGTGCTCCGCCACG
>DASYCL010000950.1:0-2757 GCA_036500245.1 Polyangiaceae bacterium
GGACGGCTCGTGGCTTTTCCAACGTGTCACTCGGCGGCGGTTCAAATTCGGCGATTTTGGCCTATGTTGCCGACTATCAAACCTTTGCAACGACCATTCGCTGCAAGCACCAAAAGTAACTTTCCCGCGTTTCGCCATGCCCAAAAAAACGAAGAAGAAAAAGACCTCCAAGTTCTCCGCCAAGACCGCCGACAAGCACGATCTCTATCAACGCTCGGTGCAAGACGCCGATAGCGAAGTTTATTTCGTCACGCGCGCGTATAAGACATTGCACAAAGATCCGCCGCTCAGCTTGCGTGAGGATTTCTGCGGCACCGCGTTGCTCTGCGCCGGCTGGGTGAAGAGCTCGAAGAAGCGCAGCGCCGTCGGCATCGACATCGATCCGAAGGTGCTGGCGTGGGGCAAATCGCACAACCTCGCGCCGCTCGGCAAAGACGCAGAGCGAATCACGCTGTTGCAGCAAGACGTACGCAAAGCCTCATCCGGCAAGCACGACGTGGTGTGCGCGTTCAACTTCAGCTACTGGATCTTCAAGACGCGCGACGAGATGCGGAGCTACTTCGCAAGCGTGAAAAAAGGTCTGAAGCAGGGCGGCATGTTCATGATCGACGCCTACGGCGGCTGGGAGTCACACGAGACCATGCTCGAACCGCGGCAGATCAAGGGCGGTTTCGTGTACGTCTGGGACCAAGACCAATTCAATCCCATCACGCACGACGTGCTCAATCACATCCACTTCGAGTTCGCCGACGGCACGAAGATGCAAAAAGCGTTCAGTTACGACTGGCGCTATTGGACCTTGCCCGAGCTGACCGAGCTCCTGACGGAGGCCGGGTATTCGAATGTGCGCGTGTTCTGGGACAAGAGTAAAGACGACGACTACGACGATTATCGCCCGACCACGCGCGCGGAGAATCAGCCGGGCTGGCTCGCGTATATCGTCGCGAGTGTGTGAGCCTTTTTCAAAGCTCGCACGTCTAAAGCTGTGCGGGCCGAGCTCTGCTCGCTGAAGGTCTGGAAATTCGCATGAAAATCGCGCACGTGCTGCTTGGATTGACGATCGCGTCCCTGACTTTTGCGTGCGCGACCCAGCGCAGTGAACAGCCGGCCGCGCCGGCCGCGAGCCCCGCGAACGCGATCGCGACGTCAGCACCGGCCAGTGAGGAAGCGCCGTCCCCGCCGCCCGCCGCCGCGCCGGCGACGCCCGCGCCACAAGGGCTCGATCAGCCGAAGAGCTCGGCCAGTGATTCCGCGTTGGACAACGAGTTTTCGTCGCTCGCGGAAGCCGAGCACGCGCTGAACCAAGCCAAGTCGGATTTGGATCGACTCGCGCTCGCGGAGCCCGAGCTCGGCCGCAACAAAGAACAGGCCGAGAAAAAAGCTTCGCACGGCGCTGCGCGCAGCGCCGCCGGCGGAGCAGCAGCACCGACCGCCGCAGCTCCTTCACAATGCGACAACGCGTGTCGCGCGTTTGCCTCGCTCACGCGCGCAGCGAGCGCCGTGTGCCGGATGGATGGTGACGGCGGTTCGCACTGCACTCGCGCGAAGAAAATCGTGAACGACTCGGCCTCGCGCGTCGCTGCGTGCACCTGTCCCGGCGGGCAATGAAGCGATGAGCCCGCCGATCGGGCGACTCGCTCCGAGCCCGACCGGGCTTTTGCATCTCGGCCACGCGCGCACATTTCTGCTCGCGTATTGGCAGATCCGTTCGCAGGGCGGCACGCTCGTGATGCGCATGGAAGATCTCGACGGTCCGCGCGTCGAAGCGCGCTTCGCGGACGCGGCGCTCCGCGATCTGGAATGGCTCGGCCTCGATTGGGACGGCCCAGTGTGGCTCCAGTCGCACGGCATGGGTCGACTCAATTCAGCCATTTCCACGCTGATCGACGCGGGCAAGGCTTATCCGTGCGTGTGCTCGCGCGGCGACATTTTGCGCGCTCAAAGCGCGCCGCACGCGGATGCGAGCGAGCCGCGCTATCCGGGAACTTGTCGCGGCGCGTACGCGTCGTTCGCGGAAGCCGAAGCGAAGTCGGGGCGCGCCGCCGGCGCGCGCTTGCTCGTGCCCGAAGGCAAAATCCAAATCGAAGACGGCGTGAGCGGGACGAGCACGTGGAACGTCGCCGAAGAGGTGGGAGATTTTTTGATTGCCAAGCGCGACAAAGCGCCCGCATACCAGCTCGCCGTCGTCGTGGACGACGCGGCACAGGGTGTCTCTCACGTGCTGCGTGGCGATGATCTATTGCCGAGCAGCGCGCGGCAGTGGCACGTGCAACACGCGCTCGGCTTGCCACACCCGACATGGTTCCACGTGCCGCTGGTCACGGACGAAACAGGTCGCCGCTTGGCCAAACGCGAAGCGGATTTGAGCCTGGCAGAGCTCCGCGCCGGCGGCACCGATCCACGCGCCATCGTCACCTGGGCCGCCGAAAGCGCCGGCATCGCACTCGACGAACGCGCGACAGCCGCCGAAATCACGCCGTATTTTGCGTTGTCGAGGCTGCCGAAGACCACGGTGCGCCTCGATGCGCGCGTGCTCGAAGCACTAAAGCGAGCGACGTAGCTAGCTTCGAGTGTTGTTTGTCTTCTTGGGATTTTTTGGCGCTGCGCGAGCACAGCGCTGGGCCGCTCGCGCGTCTAGTGGCGCGACTGGCGCCTGTTCGGTCAGTTCTAACGTCGCCGCCTCTCTTTCGAAAACCGTGATCAGCCGGGCGAATCAGCTGCTTTGTTTTATTTCCGGGCAGGCGAGCCCAAGCCCTT
>DASYCL010000951.1:0-3454 GCA_036500245.1 Polyangiaceae bacterium
CCCCGAGATCGAAGCCAAGACCTACGAGGGCAAAATCCGCGGCGGCAACATCTTGATCGCCGTACACACCGACAACCCCGACACACAACAGCGGGCCAAACGCGCGTTTCGTGAGAACGCCGCGCACGACGTCGCGGTCACCACCGAGAGCAAAGTACCGACGAACGCTTCGGACTAGGTTATTCCGGGTGGAGTCTTTTTCACGTCCACCGGCTCTCTACAGCGTCATTTTCGTCCCCCTCGATCGGGTGTTCCGCGCAAAGCCGGGTTGTGGCGAATTGGCGTTCCGCTGGTTGCGGGAACGCCGATTGCAGCAGCCGCGAGCGAGCTCGCTCGAGTTGCGAGCAATGGAGACAAAATCATGGCAAGCAGCGCAAATTCCGCTTTTGCAGAGCACCGCAGCATTCGCATCGAGAGCCATTCGACCGCAACGCGCTACTTGGTACCGCTCGGTCGCTTGCTCTTCGCCGCGATCTTCTTGATGTCGACGCCGGGTCATTTCTCGCAAGCGGGGATCGCGCACGCCGCCTCGGCGGGTCTGCCGATGGCGAACGTGCTCGTGCCTATCGCCGGCGTCTTGGCACTGCTCGGCGCGTTGAGTTTACTGCTCGGCTATCACGCGCGAATCGGCGCACTCTTGCTCGCGATATTCCTCGTGCCGGTAACGCTGATCATGCACAAATTCTGGGGCGTCGCCGATCCGATGCACGCTCAGATGCAGCAAGTCAATTTCATGAAGAACGTCGCATTGATCGGCGCGACGCTCGTGTTCATGTATTTCGGCGCGGGTCCAGTCAGTTTTGATGAGCGAGCTGGGCGCTGAGTTTCAAACAAATCGAGCCGAGACAGGCAGTCACGAGCCCACGGACGGCATCACTCGACAATATTTGGCTGTGACGCCGTCGCGCGCCACGCAGGGGCAGAGTGACACGATGAGTCAGTCAGTGTGCGTTGCGAGCAGGAGCTCTTCCATGGGCGAACCGGCGTCGCGATCGGTATCGCGCGGTAGGTGTGCGATCTCGCGAAGCGTGGGCGCAATGTCCGCCAGCCGCCGCGCGCTCTTCGCCGAGACGAAACCGCGCGCGCCGAGCGCGCTACCCGCCGCCACCAACCAGACGCGGGAAGATTCGGGATAGGGCGCGCCGTGATTGACGAAGCTGTCCGCGCGACCGTGGTCGGCCGTGACGAACAGCGCGGTGCGCGTGCCAAGCGCGGCGAGCCGCGACAGTTCCGCGTCGACTTCGGCGATCTTTGCATCGGCGCGCCGCAACGAGTCGAGGTAGCCGGCATAGTCATTCATGTGCGCGAATTCGTCGGGCTCCCCTAACCCCAAAAATAAGAATCGCGGCGCGTTGGTTTTGAGGTGATGAATCGCGATTTCCGCGGTCAGCTCGTCGGGGCGAAACTCCGAATCGCCCACGCCGCGCGGCGCGCTTTCGCCGAGCGCCAAGAGCCGAGCGCCTTCCGCGTCGCGCGCGAAGAGCTCACGATGATCTCCCCCGCGCCGCCCACTCGACACCGCTGCGCGGCACTCGCCGAGGCTCGTCACTTTCGCAATCTCCGACCATGAAGTAACGGCCGCGACGTCAGCGCCGCTCGGCACGAGCGCGCTCATTTGTTCGATGATCGTGTGCACCCCGGATCCCGTGCACTGATTGTTGGCGCAGCCGGTCACTTTGCGTCCACTCAAGAGCTCGGCGTAGCCGGGCAAAGACAGGAATTCTGGACCCGAGGCGCTGATTGTTTCGCCGTAACCGGGCGCGCCGAGCGCCGCGCCGTGCGAGCGGATGATCGCGTGTAGGTTCGGCAGCAACTCCGCCCCGGAAACGACCGCACTTTCGGGCAGATTGTGCTCCGCGGCGAGCTTCGGATCGACGCCTTCGAAGACTTCGCGCCAGCGCACGCCGTCGAGCGTGATCAGGACGATCGCGACGGGTTCTTCGTTGGCTCGGACCGCGACGGACGATTTGTCCGCGCGCTCCTTCGGCGCCACACCGATGCAACTCGCAACGAGGAAGGCGGAGCACGCGATCGCAAAACGCCGCAGCTCTCGACCGAGACGGGACCTGCCCGTACCGGCTTCAGCTCTACTTTTCACGAGCATGGAGCATCGTGTGGGGCGATGGCGAGCCGCGCACGAGCGAGTGACAAGCGTGGAAAGTTTGGCTTCCGTGACCCGGGCGGTCCACGTGCCGAGCTTTCGCGGCATCCTGCCACGCAAGATCTCGAGCGAGGAATTCAGCCACGACGACGGCACACGATTCGTGCTGCAAAAAGCCTACCTCGAGGCTGAAAACATTGGCACATGCTTCGCAGGACGAAGCGCGAAGTCGTGGAGGCTCGATGAACAAACCGTCAGCGAAGAAGGTTCGTTACGCAGTGGTGGGGCTGGGGAATATCGCGCAAATGGCCATTTTGCCGGCGTTCGAGCATGCTACGGAGAACTCGGAGTTGGTCGCGCTCGTCTCTTCGGATGCGGAGAAACTGCGTGTCTTGGCCGAGCGCTACCGCGTGAACATCACTGGCTCCTACGATGATTTGGATCGACTCCTGCGCAGTGGCGAAATCGACGCGATCTACGTGGCCACGCCCAATACGCTGCACCGCCACGCGATGGAGCGCGCCGCGCGCGCCGGCGTTCACGTGCTGTGCGAGAAGCCCTTAGCGGCGACCGTCGCTGATTGTCGCGCCATGCTGCATGCCGCGGCGGACACGAAGGTCAAGCTGATGACGGGATATCGCCTACATTTCGAGCAAACCAATTTACGCGCTGTGGATCGCATTCGCGCCGGTGAAATCGGCGAGCCGCGCATTTTCAGCTCGGTATTCAGTCAGCAAGTGCGCGAGGGGGACATCCGCACGCGCGCCGAAATGGGCGGCGGATCGCTGTTCGACATGGGCATCTACTGCGTCAACGCGGCACGCTATCTGTTCCAGGCCGAGCCGTTCGAAGTCATGGCCATTCGCGTGCGCGGCACCGACCCGCGATTCAGCGAAGTCGACGAAATGACTTCGGCGCTGCTGCGCTTTCCCGGAGATCGCTTGGCGCAGTTCACCTCCAGCCAAGGCGCGTCCGATGTCTCCGAGTTTCGCGTGGTCGGCACCAAGGGCGATATTCGGCTCGACCCTGCGTACAGCTATCACGGGGAAATTCGCGAGTACTTCACGCTCGACGGCAAAACCCGAGAGGCCACGACGCCGATGCGCGACCAATTCGCGCCGGAGCTCGTGCACTTTTCGCAATGCATTCTCGACGATCTCGATCCGGAGCCGGCGGGCGAGGAGGGACTTGCCGACGTGCGCATTCTCGAGGCAATCGTCGAGTCTGCCGCGATTGGACGGCGCGTCACGCTGAGTCCATTCGAGCGCACGCAGCGACCCAGTGGACGCTTGGAAATGCGAAAGCCTCCGCCGTCGAAGGTGGAACCCGTGAACGCGCCGCCACCGAGTAAGT
>DASYCL010000952.1:0-2225 GCA_036500245.1 Polyangiaceae bacterium
GGCGCCTGCCCGGCACCATCGCTCATGGGCGCGCGAGCTACTCGCATTTGTTGTGCTTCGCGCGACAGCCGCGCAAAGCCCTCTCGCACCCAGGCCCTGACGTGCTCGCGGACGCCGGGCACATGCCGTGGAGCAAAGCGATGGGCGTCGAAGCGTGTCGTTTGGCCTGCCGCTTTCTGCGCGAAGAGAGCCAGACGCGCTTCGTGCTCGATCCGTTTTGCGGCCACGGCACCGCGCTCGCGGTCGCCAATCACTTCGGTTTCGACGCGCTCGGCGTCGAAGTGAGCACGCGCAAAGTGCGCGCGGCGCGGCGTTTGGTTTTGGATTTGTGATTTTTGGGGGGGTGCTCCTGTGCGGCAAGCTCAAGCGTTGAGTAGGCGTTTTACGTCGTCTAGATGCTTTGCCGCCGAGAGCTCGTGCTGAAACGCGCCGAGCACTTTGCGCTCCGCACCGATCACGTAAGTGACACGGCGGATACGCCCGAAGATCCCGCTCGCATCGTACGCTTTGATGATCTTGCGCTCGGGATCGGAGAGCAGCGAAAACGGCACTGAATGCTTTTCGCCGAAACGCCGGTGTGAATCTTCCGAATCGCCGCTCACGCCCACTACGTTCGTACCGAGGCCTTCGAGCTCACTCGAAGCATCGCGGAAGGTGCAAGCTTGAGCCGTGCACACCAGCGTAAAGTCTTTCGGGTAAAAGTAGAGCACGAGCTTTCCGCGCTCCAGCAATGAACCGAGCGAAATTGTTTTTCCGTGCTGATCGCTGCCCGAAAAATCCGGCGCGATGCTGTCAACTTCGAGCATCAGTCTTCGGCTCCCACCGCGGCTCGTCCGTCCGCGACGTCGAATTCACCCGGTCCCTTCAAACGAAATAGCCGGCGCAAGCCATTCGATGCGTCGTCGAACAGCGAATAAGCGACGGGCGTCGCGAGTAACGTGAGCGCCAGCGAGAGTAATTGTCCGCCGACGACCACGCCCGCCGTCGCGCGGTTGTAGCCCGCGCCGATGCCCCGCGAGACCACGAGCGGAATCATGCCCGCGACGAACGCCAACGTAGTCATCAAGATCGGCCGCAAGCGATCACGATTTGCCTGCAAAATGGCGGGCAGTCGCGCCATACCCGCACGGCGCAGCTGGTTCGTGTGATCGATCTGCAAAATCGAATTCTTCTTCACCACGCCGAACAAGACCAAGATGCCGAGCATCGAATAGATGTCGAGCTGCTGGTGAAACAAGATCACGCTGATGAACGCGAACGGCAGCGTCAACGGCAACGAGATCAAAATCGTGATTGGGTGCAGCCAGGACTCGAATTGCGCCGCCAGCACCAAATACATGAAGACGAACGAGAGCCCGAACGCGAGCAAGAAGTTCGTCATCGTGCGCGCCATTTCGCGCGTCGTGCCGGCCGTGGCCGCCTTGTATTCCGGCGGCAAGTGCTCCGCGTCGATGATTTTCTTCAGTCGATCGGAAACCGTGCTTTCGCCCACTCCCGGCGCCGGATTCGCGCTGATCGCGACTTGGCGCTGCCGGTTCAAGCGATTGATCTGCGAAGGCCCAGTGCCGTTTCTGAGCTCGACCACGTCGCTCAACGGCACGAAACCGAGCCGGGATGACGGCACGGTGAGCAAGCGCAGTCCATTTTTGTCCGCGCGATATTGCGACTCGGCGCGCACGTGCACTTCGTACTGCTCACCGCGCTCCTCGTAAGTCGACACTTGCACGCCTTCGACGAGCAGACGCAAAGCGTTGGCCACGTCCAGCACTTGTACGCCGAGATCCGCCGCGCGCGCGCGATCGATATAGACGCCAATTTCAGGCTTGCCCGTGATCAGCGACGAATCCACGTCCACCGCGCCGGGCACTTTCTTCAGCTTCGAAACGATGTCGTCCGAGTAGGTTTCGAGCTTTTTGAGATCGGGCCCGGCGAGCGTGTACTGAATCTTCGCCGTCGAAAAGCCGCCGCCCGAGAACGCGCCAACTTCCGAAACGGTGATCCGCAAATCCCCTGGCTGCTTGGAGGTGATCTTTTTGCGCACCTCATCCATCATTTGATCTTGGCTGATCTTACGCAGCGCCGGGTCGACCAAGCGCACGTAGATGTGCGCGAGGTTTTGTGTGAGCGCGTCATCGTCCGCGACCGTGGTGAGCGTGGACTCGACGCCGCTCAGTTTCCTGATCTCGCGCGCGATGCGCTCGCCCACGATTTGCGTCGCGGCAAGG
>DASYCL010000953.1:0-7661 GCA_036500245.1 Polyangiaceae bacterium
TGGCCGATCAACCACGCAGCGCGATCGCCTTTGACGATCAGCGCGCGTTCGTCGGCTGCCGACGTGTCGGTGACGTCGAATACGTCGGTGAGCTCGATCAGATGACCTTCGGGCGAGACGCGCGTCTCGATCAAATAGATGTCCGCGGGGTCGGTGCCGCGCTGCGCGCGAGCCACGGCGCGCGGGCGACTCACGGGCGATCGCGCGAGCGTTGCCGAATCGCTGATGAAGTGCACCTCGTCCGCTTCGGCGTTGAGCCCGCGCTCGGCGAGCGCGAGCACGAGCGCGCGCGTCAGATCGGTCTCCGCTCGTGTCTTCGGCGCGACGCCGTCGGTGCGTTGCACGAGCCACGTCACGAGCAAGAGCAGTGGCAAGGGCCTGAGACCGCTGAGCAAGCGCCGCGGTTCGAGCACATCGCGTCCGAGCTCGGGCAGATGCAGCGCGCGGACGCGAGCAGCGAGCGCGCTCGGACCCCAAGCGTTACCCGCCACGGATCGCTCCGCGTGCCGTGCGCCTGCGTTTTGTTCGTCGAAGCATCGACCGACTACGCCAACGCTCGCGTTATCATCAGCCGCGCCGAACGGCCCACAATTCGGGTTTTCCCATCGAGCCGGGCCGGCCAACTTGGTTGCCTGTCGCTGCAACAAAGTTTGCCGGAGTGCGGTGGCCCCAATTGCATCGCGCGTCGGACAGAAGAACCAAAAATCAATAAATTCAAATGGATGTGATCATCTAGCGGGCCGGTCGTGGCTGGCATCGGGCGTGCTACGCTGCCGGCAATGTTGGTCCGCACTCGACGCCGCTGGCTCGTTGGGGCGGTGATCTGTCTCGCGGGCGCGCTCGCTCAGTCGTGCCTCTCGCCGACCCTCCCATTGCCGCCGCCCAGCAACCCGACGGTCTCGGGCCCCGACGCCGAGGGCAACGTGCGCATCACTGGTAACGTGCTGCCCGACAGCGAAGTGTTCGTGTTGGACCACGCGAGCAACGCGATCGCCGGCCAGCTCACAGAGAGCGGTGCGTACGATTTCAAGATCCAAGCCGCGCTGAACGACGCGATGTCGCTTTGGTACGTGCAGGAAACCGTGCAGAGCCCGACCACGGATTTCGTGGTCAAGCCGACCACTACGCCGTAGCGTCAGGAGCGCTCACTGAGCGCGCAGATCGCCGTAGATGATGCCGCGGCCGCCAGTGCCGAGGTAGACGCGACCGTACACGCGCGGATCGCCACTTACGTGGCCGATCGAACCGAATTGATGATCGCTGTCGTCGATGCGGGTCCAAGTCGCGCCGGCGTCGTCCGAGCGGAAGATGCCGGAATCCGCGTTGGCGCTGCCGGCGAGATACAACGCTGGATAGCCGCCGTCGCTCGCGGGTTTGCCGAAGCCGAGATCGCTCGCGGCAGAGGTTGCCATGATTTTCGTGAACGTCTTTGCCGAGTCGGTCGAATGATAGAGGCCGTCGTTTGCCGCGACCCAGATGTCGCCGGCGCCGCTGGCTGCGTGCAGGCCGAAGGCGCCGTTCAGGGTGGCGGCGCCCGTCGTGGCGAACGTCTTGCCGCCGTCGCTACTGACGTAAACTGCGCCGCTGACGAGCGCGTAAAATGCGTTCGCGTCCGCGCGATCGGAAATCGCCGAGCCGCGCGAGCCGGCCGGGATGCCGCTCGAAGCGTGCCAGGTTGCGCCTTGGTCCGACGAGTAGTTGAACGCGACGAAGCCCGCCGGCGCGTTCGAGCCCTTCTTCGGCACCCACAAGAGATTCGCGCCGTCCGCCGAGATCGCGATCGTGCCTTGGCCATTGCTGCCTGCGGGCTCGCTCGCGAATTGCTGCCAGGTGCTACCGCCGTCTTTCGAAAGCGCGCCGCGTCCGCCGCCGCCGCTCGAGGTGCCGACGCGCACGACCCAATCGGGATTGGATTGTGCGAAGTCGAGGCTCGACGTGTTGCCGAAAATCGGCGTGTCGAACATGCCGTTCGCGGGCGGCGCGTCCAAGTCGTCGTGACGGAAACCGGCGATGTCGCCGAGTCCGCTGATCAGCGGCGCGCCGCTCGGCGGGCTCACCAGCGCGAGCGGCACCGTTTCTTCCAAGCCGAAGTCTTGGAAGGTCCAAGTCACGGGTTTCTTGGCGTCCGCCGAGTTCAAGTCGTCGCTCCACCACAGCCCTTGGCCCGTGCCGTAAATCGCGCGGTTCGGGTTCGTGGGGTCGAGCGCGATGCTGCCGGTCCAGCCGGTGCCGCCGTTGATGGGCGAGTTGGTGTGCCAATAAATGTACGCGGCGCCCGCGACGTCTCGGGTGCCCGTGCCGATCTCGCTCCAGCTGCCGCCGCCGTCAGTGCTTCTGAAGATCTCGTCCGGGTGCCAATAGTCGAGCGTGGAGACGAGCAAAGTGCCCGGGTGCTGCGCGTCGAGCGCGAGGCCGGCGTAACCGAACACACTCGTGGCGCTCGGTGAGGTCGGCGAGATGTTCGTCCAACTGTCGTTCGAAGTATCGAGCTTGTAGACCGCGCCGTTCGAGAGGCTGTTCGGGCCCGGCGCGTTGCCGTAGGTCGCGTAGAGTATGCCCTTTGCATCGAGTGCGGCGTGGTGCGGCATGAGCCCGCTCGGTTCGTTCGGGATTGGGTTCCAGGTCGCGCCGCCGTCAGTCGAGCGATACAGGCTCGAGCTCGTCGTGCTGGCGACCCCGACGTAAATCGTGCTCGACGCTGCGCCCGGCGACGCGCTCCGCGGATCGAACAAAACCAGCGATAAGCCGATGTTGACGTCGCCGATGGCGGGAAACGACGCGACTTGCTGCCAAGTTGCAGCGCCGTCCGCGCTTCGCCAGAGCCCCGCCGTGCGCGAACCGAAGAATAAAGTTTGAGCTTGATTGGGGTCGACCGCGAGCCGTTCGCCCATCGAGCGACCATCGGTGTTGCCGCCCATCGGCGTCGCGATTGGATTGCGCGTCCAAGTCGTGCCGCGATCGTGCGAGCTCAGGATTTGACCATTGCCGGACGTGAGGTACTCGCCGGCCGCGATGTAGAGCGTGTTCGGATCGGTCGGATCGGGAGCGATGCTGTCGACGCCCATCAAGTTCGAATCGGCGCGTCCCGCCCAATCGAGGAGTGGCACCCAATGGCCGTCCGCACTGCCGTTCGCGCCGTCGTCCCAGCGATACGCGCCGCCGACATCGGTGCGCGCGTATGGTGTGCCGGAAGGTCCGAACTCGACGCCCGAGACGAAGCCGCCGCCGAGCACCACCACGTTCTTCCAGGCATAGCCGCCGGTCGCGGGTTGAAGTTCCGGGTTGTCCCGCGCGACCCAAGTGGTTTTCGGCGAGGTCGGCTCTTTGGCGGGTGGCGGATTGTTCGGCTTCAGCGTTTCCTGGTTCGGATCGACTTCGGGCGTCGTGCATGCACCGACGAAACAGCTAAAAATCAAGGCCAAGCGAGCGAGCGGAAGAGCCATGCTGAACTCATCTTGCGTTGGCCACGATCCGCAGCAAGCCACGCCGGTGTGCCAAAAACGCCCAACGGTGGTGCAGATCGCGCATTTGCGCGATTGGGCAAAAGCAAGAGCCTTAGCGATAGGTGCGCAGCACGCGCCGGCCGTCGCTGGCTCGATGTGCGAGCGGAATTGGCTCGGGCAGCGGCGCGGCGTCCGAGCCGTCGTCGTCGAGCTCGCCGACTAGATCGTAGTCGCTCGCTTGGGTCACGCGGACGCGCCGGAATTCTCCGGGCAGCGCGCTGCCGCCTGAGAGGTAAACGCAGCCGTCGATCTCCGGCGCTTGGCCTGCGTGCCGGCCCATCATCACGAGATCGCTGTCTTCGCTCGGCCCTTCGACGAGTACGTCGAGCTCTTTGCCGATCAACGCGCGGTTCTTCTTTTTACTGATCCGGCGCTGGATGCTCATCAGCTTCTTCGCGCGGGCGGCGATCGTGCGCTCCGGCACTTTGCCCGGCAGCGTGCTCGAGTGCGCGCTCGCTTCGTCCGAATACTGAAACACGCCGACGCGATCGAACTCGGCGAAGCGCACGAACTCGCACAGCTCCTCGAACTCTTCGTCCGTCTCGCCCGGGTGCCCGACGATGAACGCGGTGCGAAAAAACAAACCCGGAATGCGCGTGCGCAAGCGGGTGACGAGCTCGCGCAAGCGCGCGCCGCCGTGGCCGCGTTTCATGCGCCGCAGCATCGCGTCCGCCGCGTGCTGCAGCGGCATGTCGACGTATGGCACCACTTTGGGATGCGAGCCGATCAGATCGATCAGCTCGTCCGTGAGTTTTTCGGGATAAAGGTAGAAAACGCGCACCCAGCGCAAGCCGGGCACATCGGCGATGCGACGCACGGCGTCCGCCAAATTCGAGCCATCCGCGAGATCGCGCCCGTACGCGACGGTATCTTGCGAGACGAGGTTCACTTCGAGCACGCCCGCGGCGACGAGCGTCTCGACTTCGCGCACGATGTCGTCCGCCTTGCGCGAGCGCTGTTTGCCGCGCATCTCCGGGATCACACAAAAGGAGCAACTGCGATTGCAACCTTCGGCGAGTTTCACGTAGGCGCTGCGGCCGCGCGTGGAGACGCGCCGCGGATCGCTCGCGGTCACGACCCAATCCGCGGGATTGCCGACCAGCACGCGCTCGGCTTTGCCGACCAGCACTTGCTCGAGCTTGAGCATGTCGCTCGAACCCAAAAAATGATCGACCTCGGGGAGATCTGCGGCGAGCTCGGCGGGATAGCGCTGGCTCAAGCAACCCGAGACCACGAGTTTTTGGCACGAGCCGGCGTCTTTGTAGGCCGAGAGCTCGAGGATCGTGTCGATCGATTCTTTCTTTGCGGCGTCGATGAAGCCGCAGGTGTTGACGACGATCACCGACGCTTCTTCGGCGTCCGCGACGTGGCGAAAGCCCGCGCGCTCGGCCACGCCGAGCATGACCTCGCTGTCGACGCGGTTCTTCGGGCAGCCCAAGCTGACGAAGTGAATCGTGCGCTCGGCCTGCGTCATCGATCCATCATGCGCCGGAAGCGATCGAAGAGGTAGAGCGCGTCGTGCGGGCCGGCGGCAGCTTCCGGGTGATATTGCACGCTGAACGCGCGCGCATCGGGCGCTTCGAGGCCTTCACTCGAACCATCATTCAAGTGCAGGTGCGTGGTTTTTGCCGCGCCTTTGATCGAATCGACATCGACCACGAAGCCGTGATTTTGGGTCGTGATCTCGATCCGACCGGTGGTGAGATCTTTTACCGGTTGGTTCAAGCCGCGGTGGCCGAACTTCAGCTTATAGGTGCTCGCGCCGAGCGCGCGCGCAAGGAGTTGATGCCCGAGGCAGATGCCGAAGATCGGTTTTTTGCCGACCATGCCGCGGATGCTTTCGACGGCGTAAGGCAGCGCCGCGGGATCGCCCGGGCCGTTCGACAGGAAGATGCCGTCGGGATTCAACGCAAGCGCTTCCTCGGCCGTCGTCTTCGGGGGCACGACGGTGACGCGGAAACCGGTGTCGACCAAGCAGCGCAAGATGTTGCGCTTCGCGCCGTAGTCGAAGGCAACGACGTGAAAGGTTCGGCCCGTGCCGTTGCCGCCGCCGCGCGAGTCTTCCGCGTTGACCTTCCACTCCGAGCGCGACTCGGAGAATTCATAGCGTTGTTTCGGGCTGACTTGGCTCACCAAATCCAAGCCTTCCATGCTCGGAGCCTTGCGCGCGCGGTCGACCAAAGTATCCGGCGCTTCAGTACCGATTGCGCCGTTTTGCGAGCCTTTGTCGCGCAAGTGTCGCGTCAGTTTGCGGGTGTCGACGTCCGAAATGCCGACGACGCCGTGGCGCGCGAGGTACGCATCGAGCGACTCTTCCGAGCGGTAGTTCGACACCACCGGGCTCTCGTCGCGGATGACGAAGCCAGCAACTTGCGGCTTGTCGCTCACGCTCTCCGGATCTTGATGATTGATGCCGGTGTTGCCCACGTGCGGCACCGTCATCGTCACGATCTGGCCGCAGTACGAGGGATCGGTGAGTACTTCTTGATATCCGGTCATGCCGGTCGTGAACACGACTTCGCCGGTGGTGCTGGTGTCGGCGCCGAAAGCTTTGCCGGGGAACACGGTGCCGTCGGCCAGCGCGAGGTAAGCGCGGCGAGTGGTCACGACGAAACTCCTGCCTCGAAGGCGATGCGGCCACGGGCCATGGTCAGCATGATCTTTCCTTTGAGTTCGTGCTTCATGAACGGGGTATTTCGGCTCTTGGACTTGAAATCGACGCGCTCGACGGGCGTGACGGCTTCTGGATCGATGAGCACGATTTCGCCGAGCGCACCTTCACGAATCCGCGGCGGCTCGATGCCGATGATTTTCGCGGGGCGCGTGGACAGTGCGTCGATCAAGCGCGCGAGCGTGATGCCGGATTGCCCCACTAGCTTGAACAAGAGCCCGAAACACAGCTCGAGTCCGATCATGCCCGGCTTGGCTTCGGCGAACTCGCAATCCTTCTCGATCGACGAATGCGGCGCGTGGTCCGTCGCGATCGCGTCGATCGTGCCGTCGGCGAGCGCGCGGCGGAGCGCATCGATGTCTTCTGCTTCGCGCAGTGGCGGATTCACTTTGCAGCCCGTGTCGTAGCCGAGCACTGCTTGATCGGTGAGCAAGAGATGATGCGGCGTGACTTCGCACGTCACTTGAATGCCGCGCGATTTCGCCTCGCGCACGATGCGCGCGGCGCCCAGCGTCGAGATGTGCGCGGCGTGGTAGCGCGCTTTGACGTATTCAGCGATCAACACATCGCGCGCGATGATCACGTCTTCGGCGATGCGCGGCCAGCCGCGCAGGCCGAGCTTGGCCGAGACCGCGCCCTCATGCATTTCGGCGCCCGCAGTGAGATCGTGATCTTCGGCGTGTTGAATCACCGGCAAATCGAAGTTTTTGGCGTATTCGAGCGCGCGGCGCATCACCGCTGAAGACATCACGCAGACGCCGTCATCGCTCACCGCGACCGCGCCGGCTTCGCGTAGCTCGGCCATCTCGGTCAGCTCTTTGCCGTGTTGGCCGAGCGTGATCGCGCCGATCGGGTGCAGGCTCGCTCCGCCAACTTCGGCCGCGCGGCTCTTCATCAATTCGGTGACGGCGCGCGTGTCGTTGACTGGGCGCGTATTCGGCATCACGCACACATGCGCGTACCCGCCGGCTGCGGCGGCCGCGAGCCCGGTCTTGATCTCTTCTTTGTACTCTTGCCCGGGTTCGCGCAGGTGCGCGTGCAGATCCACGAACGCCGGCAAGAGCAGCTTGCCGCTTCCGTCGATCACGCGCGCATTTGCCGCGTTCTCGAGGCCCTTCGCGGCGCCGCGACCGACGCGCGTGACCACTCCGCGCTCGAGTACGACATCCCCCTGCACGTCCAAGTTTCCACTCGGGTCGAGCGCGCGCACGTCGCGAATGATGAGTAGCTCAGGGTCGTTCACGGCGGCGGGTGATAGCACGGCGCAGACGAGCAGGGCAGGGTCCGGCCTGATGGCCATCGGTTGACTAGCTTTCGCACCGCCGCGACAGCTGGAATGCCGTGTTAGGATCGATTCCGGCCATGGCGGACGAACCTAACTCCCCGAAGAAGCCAAGCGCAGCCGCACCGCGTCCCGCGAATCGCTCGGTGCCGCCGCCGCCCCCGGTTCGCAGTTCCAAAGCGCCGGAAGCAGCGAGCAAAGCTCC
>DASYCL010000954.1:0-4737 GCA_036500245.1 Polyangiaceae bacterium
CGGCTGTGAAGCAACCGAGGCTTTATCCGTCGACCGCGGAAGGCTGCCCGCAGCCATAGACGTGTCGCGGCCCGCAGCGTTCGGGGCGCTAGTCGCGCCCAAAACTTGGCCGCCCCGAGCAATAAATGGCACCCGCATGAAGCATGACCCCGAAGCCCCGCTCGAAGGCTCTGTGCCGCGCGCTGAGCCGGAGTCTGCCGTTCGCGGCACTGCTCTTCGCCTGCGGCTCGCATCACGAAGCGCCTTCGCTTTCGAAAGCCACTGACGATCAGAGCATTCCCGAGCTGCCAGAGCCGCCGGAAACCGGACCCAAGCTCGGAGCGGTCGCGAACGTGACGCCCGTGCTCGAGCGGCCGGCGGCCGGCGCGCGCGAGCTCGGTTACTTGCATGCCGGCGGGCGCGTGGCGCGAGCACAAGAGCCGTATTCGCTGCGTGGCTGTGGTGGTGGCTGGTATCCGGTGCGTCCGCGCGGATTCGTCTGCGCGAGTGAAGGCGCGACGGTCGACATGGCGCACCCAACGCTCGCCGCGATGGCGCTCGCCCCGCACCTCGATCAACCTTTGCCGTATGCGTACGCGCGAGCGCGCGTCGAAACGCCCTTATTCGAGCGCGATCCGGCGCACGACGACGGCGTGCGCGAAGTTGGAAAGCTGAAGCGACGCGCGGGCATGGCCGTCGTCGGTTCATGGTCGGCGCGCGATCCGGATGGAAGCGTGGAGCGGCTCGCTTTGCTCACGAATGGCCGCTTCGTGCGCGCGAGCGATCTCGAAGCCTGCCAACCCTCGACGTTCAAAGGGGTCGAACTCGAAAAGCGCGAGGATTTGCCGGTCGCATTCGTGGTCAAGCGCGGCGTGCATTCGTTCAAGCTCGACGGCGAGGACCCCACGAAGGCCGACTCGCTCGACTATCACCAGATCCTGCGCCTGAGCGGGCGCTTTCACAGCATCGGGGACGTGAAGTATTGGACGGTCGCGAACGAGCACTCGGGCGCGACTTGGGTGCGGCATCGCGATGTGATCGTCGCGCAAGAGCGCAGTAACTTCCCGGATTTTGCCCAGGGCAGCCAGCGCTGGATCGATCTCAGCGTCGTCACCGGTGTGCTCACGTTGTACGAGGGCAAGCGCGCCGTGTTCGTCACGCTGGCCAGCGTGAACCGCGACGCCCACGCGAACGACGCCGATAAGTGGCTCGGCACGTTCGAAATCAGCGGTAAAGAGATCACGCTCGCGACGCGCGATCCGAATTCGTTCGCCGAGAATTTCGAGATCTTCGACGCGCCTTGGGGACTCACGACGTCATCCGGCGCGCTGCTCTACGGCGCCTACTGGCACGATCGCTTCGGGGTCGATCATGGGCCAGGCGCGATCGAGCTTTCGCCTGCCGATGCCGGGCGAGTCTACCAATGGGTCTCGCCGCAAATCCCCGACGGCTGGCACGGTCTCGTCGCGCCGCTCGACGGCACGGACAAGACGCGCATCGTGATCCGAAAATGAAAGCCGACGGGCGCACGCACTCGTGCGCTTCAACGACGCAGGCGATCCAATACTTCCACCGTCGCGGGCGAGCGATTGAGCGTGTAGAAGTGAATGCCGGGCGCGCCCCCGTCGAGCAATTCACGACACTGCGCGGTCGCATGCTCGACGCCAATCGCTTGCACCGAAGCCGGATCGGCGCTCGCAGTTTCCAGCCGCGCCAAGAGCGGCGCCGGAATGCGTGCGCCGCACAGCGCAGTAAAACGCTTGATTTGCGAGACATTCGTGATCGGCATGATGCCGGCGACGATCGGCACGCTGACGCCGGCCGCGCGCGCGCGCGCTACGAACGAAAAATACTCGCGGCTGTCGAAGAAGAGCTGCGTCACCAAAAAGTCCGTCCCCGAATCTACCTTGCGTTTCAAGTTCGTGAGATCGAGTTCGGCGGACGGCGCTTCTGGGTGTCGCTCGGGGTAACAGGCGGCGCCCAAACAAAAGTCGTAGTTTTGCTTGATGAAGCCGGTGAGCTCGGAGGCATAACCGAAACCGCCTTCGGCTCTGACGAAGCTGGCCTCGCCTTTCTGCGGATCGCCGCGCAGCGCGAGCACGTTGTCGATGCCGCCGTCGCGCAACTCATCGAGCACGTCTTTGAGCTCGCTTTTGGTCGCGCCCACGCAAGTGAGGTGCGCCATCGCTTCGAGCCCTGCTTCGCGTTTGATGCGCTGCACGAGCTCCACGGTGAGCCGCCGCGTGCTGCCGCCCGCGCCGTACGTGACCGAGACGTACGCCGGATCGTAAGCCTTGAGTCGCGCCACGGTTTCGAACAAGCGATCGACGCCGGCTTCATCCTTCGGCGGAAAAAATTCGAAGGAAAATGCCGGGGTTTTCTGCGAAAGCTTCGCGCTGATTTTCATGACTCGAGGTCGCCTGCGGTAAAGAGCAAGCAAAGTAGCAGCGCGCGGCGCGCCGTGCCAATAGAGCGCATTCATCTCCCGAGGCGGATGAATGCGGATGAACCGAGGTTGTCAGCTTCGGGCGGAGCAATTCGGCAGCATGCACATTCACATCATCGCGGTTAGCGGCACCGGCATGGGCGCGCTGGCAGGGCTTTTGACCGAACTCGGCCATCAGGTGTCGGGCAGTGACGTGGCCTTCGATCCGCCGATGGGTCCCGCGCTCGAGCGCTGGGGCGTGCGCTGTCTGCGCGGCTTCGATCCGCGGAACCTCGAGCCCGCGCCGGATCTCGTGATCGTCGGCAACGTGTGCAAGAAGGACAACCCCGAGGTCGTCGCGACTATCGAGCGCGGCCTGAACTACACGCACATCGCAGGCGCACTCGCTGAATTCGTACTCGGTGATACTTCACCGCTGGTCGTCGCCGGCACGCACGGCAAAACCACGACCACCGCCTTGTGCGCGCATTTGCTGGAAGCGTGCGGCTTTGCGCCTGGTTTTTTGATTGGGGGGTTGCCCAAGAACTTCGCGCACAGCTTTCGTGCGCCGAAGGTCGGCAAACCGCGACTCGCGCTCGGCGACAAACCCACGCGCAAACCGGCGTTCGTGATCGAAGGCGACGAGTACGACACCGCGTTCTTCGAAAAGAGCGCGAAGTTTCTGCACTATCGCCCCGAGGTCGCGATCATCACTTCGATCGAGCACGATCACGTGGACGTGTATCCAACCCTCGAGAGCTATCTGGACGCGTTCCGCAAGTTCGTCGCGTTGGTCCCCGAAAGCGGCTTGATCGTCGCGAACGCGGCGGACGCCGAAGTCGTACGCGCGGTGGAAGCGCATGCGCGCGCGACGGTGGCTTGGTTTGCGCTCGAGGGCGAAAACACGCACGGCAAGCCGCCGCATTGGCTCGCCGCGCCGGCGCAGTTCGATCACGAGGGCACGCGCTTCGATTTGTACGCGGGCGGCGTGGCTTGCGGACGCTTGGCGCTCACCGTGCCCGGTCGGCACAACCTGAAAAATGCGCTCGCCGCGATCGGCGCGGTGGCACAAGGTTATGGCGCGCGCATCGCGGACATCGGCCCCGCGCTGGCGCAATTTCAGGGTGTGCGTCGGCGCCAAGATTTGCTCGGCTCACCACGCGGCGTCGCCGTGTACGACGATTTTGCGCATCACCCGACGGCCGTGCACGAAACTCTGTCCGCCCTCCGCGCGCGTCACCCGAGTGGGAGATTGTTCGCCGTGTTCGAGCCGCGCAGCGCGACCGCGTGCCGCCGTATGCACCAAGCCGAATACGCGCACGCATTCGACGCCGCGGACGAGGTGTTGCTCGCGCCGCTCGGGCGCGCGAATTTGCCGCCCGCCGAAGCGCTCGACCTCGACGAGCTCGCGCGCGACTTGAACGCACAAGGCAAACCCACCCAAAAATTCGCGAACGTCGCCGCGATCGTCGATTACTTGGCGCCCAGCGCCGCAACAGGCGACACGGTGGCTTTGCTCTCGAACGGCGCGTTCGGCGGCATCCACGACAAACTGCTCGCGCGGCTCGGCGGATAAACCGTACTCGGTTGCTCGTCACGCTTGTCGGCCGAAAACGCAGCGCCTTGCCGACCCGGCGGCCTACGCTCATCGCGTTTGAAAGCCGAACCGAGGTGGCGGCTTTCGTACGTTTGCGGAGACTCGCACACGCCTGCAATCAGTATATCATCGTGTTGAGCATCAACACGATCAGTGGTTCATGTCCGCACCCAGAGTGAGAAGAAATCGTGCCCCCTTGCCAACGATCTTCGGAAGGGAAGTGCGCCGGCGTCGTGTCGCGCTCGGGCTCACGCTCGAGGAACTCGCGGAACGATCCGGTCTCACCCCCAATTACATCGGCACCGTTGAAAACGGTCGACGCGATCCCTCGCTCAGCACGGTGCTGTCGCTCGCGAACGGCCTCGGCGTGCCTGCGGGGGAACTAGTGGGTGGCGTCGGCGAGCTCGGGCCGGTCGCGATCGAAACGGCGCGTCTAGTCGAGAGCGCGCCACCGGAATTGCAAGACGCAATTCTGGAGTTGGCGCGCGCGATCGCCAAGCGCCCGCGGCGCTGAGTTTTGCGGTCGCCCGGCGCGTGGGGTTGACCCCGAACGCGAGGTGACCGAGATCGCTCTCCAATGCATCGTTCGGTGTTCGCGTGCGTGCTTTTGGGGGCTACCCTGTTCGCGGGGCGAGCGCGGGCTCAGGCGGTCGAAAACGACTGGGACGGCGGCTACCGAGTCGTCGCCACGCGGCGCTCCGGCTTCGTCGCAAGCTTCTCGGGCGGGCCTGCGTTC
>DASYCL010000955.1:0-9914 GCA_036500245.1 Polyangiaceae bacterium
GAGCGTGTGACAAACCGCGCGATCTATTCGCCGGGCTGGTGCTGGAGAGCGAATACCAACCCGGCGTGTCCTATCGCCTCGAGCAGCGGCTCGGCGAAGGCGGCACCGCCGCTGCGTACCTCGCGCGCCGCGCGGCGCCCGCAGGTGAATCGCAAGTCGTGATCAAAATCGTGCTGCCGCAGATCGTGGCAGAGTCGGACGAGCGCGCGCTCACCATCATCAAGAAAGAGGCGGTCGCGCTCGGTCGCTTGAACGAGCGCACGCCGCCGACGCCATTCGTCGTGCGCTTGCTCGATACGGGCGTGGTGCCGTTTCGCTCGCACGGTCGCGTGTTGCAACTGCCGTACATCGCGCTCGAATACGTGCACGGCGGGCTCGAGGGCTCGACGCTCGCCGATCGCGTCGAATATTCACTCAAAGCGACGGGCTTCGCCTTCGATCCCGAGCGCGCCGCGCGGCTGATTTCGAGCTTGGCCAAGGGCTTGGACGAAATCCACGCGGTCGGCGTGGTGCACCGCGACTTGAGTCCGGGCAACGTCTTGTGCTGCGGCGCCGGCGAGACCGAGCTGTTCAAGATTGCAGACTTTGGGATCTCGCGCCCGGCTGGTCTCTCCGCGACGTTCGGCAACGTGCTGATTGGCACGCCCGGCTACCTAGCGCCCGAGCAAATCGTGCCGCAGGACGGCGGAGTCGGCCCCGCCACGGACATCTTCAGCTTCGCGGCGATCGTCTATTTCGTGCTCACGGGGGATCCGCTCTTCGCGGCGCGCAGCGCCACGCAAGCGCTACTCACGGCACGCGCGCCCGAGCGCCGCAGCGTGCTCGATTCCCCCACCCTGCCTTACGAGCTTCGCGAACGCGAGGCGGCCTGCCAGGCCATCGATTTGGCAATCGCGCGCGCGACTTCTGCGGACGCGAAGCTGCGCCCGCCCAGCGCGCAGCGCTTCGCCGAGAGTTTGCAGCCCTGGGTGATGTTCGAGCCGAGCTATGCGCGTCCGAGTCGGCGCTGGGTCACGAGCATGGACGCCCTACGCTCGCGCGAGCTCGTGATCGAGACCAACTGGATGGTGCGCCATCCGCCGGGCGACGATCGCATCGTGCTCCACGCTGCGTGGAACGCGGCCGGCCACGCGCTGGCGACGACCACGCGCGCGCTCGAATACTGGGACGGCACGCGCTGGATCGTGCTGCAAGAGCCCGGCCTCCCCCCGCCCGGAGCGCTACGTTTGGTCGAACGAACGAGTCCGTCCACTTGGATCGTCGGCGGCCATCAGGCAATGCTGTTCGAGTACTCGCGGGACGGCGTGCGCGAGCGCTTTCGCGGTCTCGATCCGAGCGTCACGTTCACCGCGCTCACGCCTGACTTCGAGGATGTCGCGGTGATTTTGGGAGAAAAACCGGGCTCGGCGCCGCTCTTGCACGCGCTCGTCGGCAAGCGCTGGCTACGCCCGTTGCCCGTCCCAGAAGCGAGCTTACTCACCAGCGTTGCCCGCATCGACGACACGCGCTGGCTCGTCGTCGGCCGCGGCACCGACGGCGGACCTTACGCGGCATTTTATCGTCCGCTCGATTGGCAACTCGAGCGCTTGGCGGTGCCCGCGGGCCGCGCGTTGCTCTCGGCCGCGAGTCGGCCGGAGCGCAACACGGCAGTCGCCGTCGGTGTCGGCGGCGCGTGCCTCGAGCTCGAAGAAGGCGCGCCGAGCCCGAACTCGCCGGAGAATCAACCTGATTTGAACTGCGTCGCGATCGATCCGCTGGGCCGTCATTGGGCAGCGGGGCCGGGCCGCGTGTGGTCGCGTCGCACGACGGGAGAATGGACCGCGGTGTGGGAGCACGCAGCGTGGCATCCGCCATTCGTCGGGATCATGGCCGAGATCGGCACCGTGATCGCGATGACCGTGGACGGCGCGATCCTGGAGTGTCGCTCGCAGTTACTGGACAAGACTGCGCCGGCTATTTGAGTGGCTGATTGCCGTTGCTCGTTCTGATTGGTCGTTGCATCTTGGGGATTTTTGGCCCTGCGCTCGAATCCGCGATTGGCCGCTCGCGCATCGAGTGACGCGGCGGGCGCCTGTTCACCCCTTCGGGTGTCACGAAGCGCGTCGGTCAGTTCTAACGTGGCCGGGCTTCTTTCTAAAACCGTGATCAGCCCGGCGAATCAGTAATCTTGTTTTATTTCCGGGCATCTGGCCCGAACCCTTCGCGCGCGCTTGGGCGCGAAAGAAGAGAACAGAGACGTGATGCGCAGTCAGCCTTTATTCCGGCGGGCGACCCGAGACATACAGGCGCCGTTCGCGTTACTCGTGGCGCGAACGGCCAAACGCCAATTCGCGCGCAGGGCCCCAAAAACTCCAAAGAACCAATGACTCAGCAGTCCACGACGCGGCGCTGGCGCGTTCGCTGCACAGCAATCAGCGTGATTCTTCTGTCGCGGCGCTGAGCGAAAAATTGCGCTGCAAACGCTGGCGAGTGCTGGATCTGGAATCGAGTTTCAGGTCGTGCGAGGGGATTTTTCCGTCGCGGAGCTAACCGCGCAAAAAACGCGAAACCCGTGGCAGGTGAAGCTCGAGATCGGTGACTTACTTTTCGCGATCGAACCCCTGATCCGTTCGTGCACACGAAGGAATCACTGCAATGAGTTATCGATCATTATCGCTCTTTACGTCGCGTCAGCGCTTGCTCGTCGTCGCGGGCAGCGCGTGCCTGCTCAACTTCGCTCCGGCGTGTGGTTCGCAATCGAGCGACAACGGCGGCGCAATGAATGGCGAAGCGGGTTCGAACAGCGCGGCGAGCGGCACCAGCGCGGGCGGCACCAGCGCGAGCGCGGGCAGCTCGTCGAGTTCCGGCGGAAGCGGCGTGGTCGCCACGAGCGGTTCGACTGGAGCGAGCGGTTCGTCGAGCACGGGCGGCACGACTGGCGCGAGCGGGTCGAGCAACACCAGTGGCTCCGCCGGCAAAGGCGGCACGAGCGGCAGCGCGGGCGCAAGCGGCGGCAGCGCGGGTTCGGGCGGTTGCAGCACGCCGCCGCCGGCGAGCCCACTCGTCGGTTGGGCGTCGCAATCGGGCATGGGCGTCACCACGACGACCGGCGGCGGCAACGCCACGCCGCAAACCGTCACCACGCTCGCCGCGCTCACCAGCGCCGCTGCTGGCACGGACGCCAAAGTCATCTACGTGACCGGCAAACTCGCCGCCGGCAAGATCAAAATCGGCTCCAACAAAACCATCGTCGGCTTGTGTGGCGCGGAAATTCACGGCCATTTGGGCTTGAGCGGTTCGGCGAACGTGATCGTACGAAACCTCAAAATCGTCGGCTACGGCGTGGGCGACTGCACGCTCGACCCCGACTACGACTCGACCGTCGGCTGCTCGTCGGGCAACGACGCGGTCACGATCAACAGCGCGTCGCACCACATCTGGTTCGATCACTGCGACATCTCCGACGGCACCGACGGCAACCTCGACACCACGCAAGGCTCCGACTTCGTCACCGTGTCCTGGACCAAGTTCCACTACACCTCACGCACCGACAACACCGGCAACGACTCGACTGGCGCCGAAGGCCATCGCTTCTCGAACCTGGTCGGCGCCGCCGACAACGTCGCTGGCGACGTGGGCCACTTGAACATCACCTGGCACCACGATTGGTGGGCGGACAACGTGAACCAACGCATGCCGCGCACGCGCGCCGGCAAAATCCACCTATTCAACGACCTCTTCACTGCAAAGGGTGACAGCTATTGCTCGAACGCCGGCCAAGGCGCGGCCTTGCTCGTCGAAAACACCGTCTACAGCGGCGTCAAAGCGCCGTTCCAAATCGACTCGAATGCGGTCGGTTTGGTCTCGAACGGCAACACCTTCCCTGGCAGCTCCGGCACCGAAACCGGCTCCGGCAGCGCCTTCAAGCCGCCCTACAGCTACACGCTCGACGCAACCACGGACCTACAAGCCACCATCCAAGCCAACGCCGGCCCGCAATAACCCTTCGGGGTGAAACGGCTTTCCGGATTCGCCGCCAAGACAACAAGAGCCGCCAAGACTCGCCAAGTTTTTTGGGGTTCAGCGTTGCTCGACGCGCCGCGCACTGGTAGCTCGCAACACGACGCTGTTCGGGCTACCAGCGCACCGTTCGACGTCCGCGCTGAACCCCCAAAAATTGGCGAGCGCGGCGCCCTTTTGCGCCTTGGCGGTGTCTCTCGCTCACGCCCGAAATTTGATCGCGCGTTCGACCGACGTTTCGCCGGGCGGTTCGCCTTGTTCGGCTTGTTTGAGCAATCTCCAGATGTGCCCGCCGAGGAAGTCGAGCTCGGTCGACATGTATTGTTCGCCGCCGAAGCGCCGGATGTTTTCGGTTTGCGCGCGCAGGATTTGCGCGTCTTGGCCGAAGATGCGCAGGGCGAATGGTTCGAGGATGCGCTCTACGACGCGCGCGGGGAAGCGCGTTTTGAATTGTGCGAGCGCGAATAGGCGCGTGTGGAAATCGCTGACCGGCGTGCAGAGCGAGGTGATCAGGAAATGCACGTCCGCGCCGAGTCGATATTCGACTTGGGCGATCGACGGCAAGATGAAGCGATCCCAGTGTTCGACCATGCCACCGCCGGGCGAGAGCACGCGGCCGGCGACGCCGCTCGGGCGCGGTTCGCCGTCATATTGCGCTTCGACGCGATCGCCCGCGCGGCGCACGGTGACGCTGATTTCGTGGCGCTCGCCGCCGCGAAATAGGCCGCGATGCAAGAACGCAGTGTGCGGCACATCGAGCGCGTTTTCGATCGTGGCGTGGAGCGTCGCGTCGGTCGCAACTTCGCGCGCCACGCGCGCGTACTGGCTGCCCGCGTCGAACAGCGCGAACGGCTCCGTGCTCGGCGTTTCGTCGAGCTCGGGATAGACCCAAATGAAGCCGCCTCGTTCGCGCACGGCCGCCGCGGGCGCGCGACGTTCGCGAGCATCGGCAACGAGTAAGCCGGGCACCGCGCGGCACTCACCGGAGCGCTCGAATTGCCAGCCGTGATACGCACATTCGAGCCGGCCGCCCGCGACGACGCGACCGAGCGAGAGCGGCACGTTGCGATGCGGGCAGCGATCGAGCAGCGCGGCGGGCGCGCCGCTTTCGTCGCGAAATAGTACGAGCGGAACGCCGACGACGGTGCGCGCGATTGGCTTCGATCCGAGCTCGCGACTTTGACACGCGACGTACCAAAAGCGCCGAAGTCGAGCCACCGACACGTGCGGCTTGGTTTCGGGTGGCGTGAGTTTTTCGGGCAGCATCGCTCGCTCCGCGCCCAATCATACACCGCGAAGCCGATACGGCGGAGCCTACGGGCCGCGCGACCACGTGGCCGGAACTGCGAAGTTGCGACTCCACGCGGGTCCCCGCATATTGTTCCGTGCGCGCGTTGACCCGGAACCGGGTCAACGCAGTTCAAGACAAATGTTGTTGCGAGGCCAGAGTCACAAGTACCGAGGATTTTTGCGACCCTCAACCCTGTGGGGTCGCAAAAATCCGGACGGCACCTTTCGGCCGAGCAGCTAGGAGGTTCTCGTGGTCGACAAGAAGGCGGTCAGTTTCATGCGCTCCTTGTGCATGGGTCAAATCGAAGAGGAGGTGATTCTGCCGTTTCCGACCATCTCGGACGCCGAGAAAGATACCTTGCGCGGCGTCGTGAGCTCGCTCGAACAATTGCTCGCGCCGCACCAAAAGGATTTTCGGCATTGGGATCGCGAGGGCGAATTTCCGCCCGAGTTCATCGACGAGCTCAAATCGTTCGGTTTGTTCAGCTTCGTGATTCCCGAAGAGCACGGCGGCATGGGCTTCGGCAGCAGCGCGTATTCGCGCGCCTTGCAAGAAGTCGCAAGCTACGACGCTTCGGTCGCGGTCACGGTCGGCGCGCACAGCTCGATCGGCATGCGCGGGCTGCTCTTGTTCGGCACGGACGAACAGAAAGCGCGCTACATGCCGAAGCTTGCCACGGGCGAACTCATCGCCGCCTTCTGCTTGACCGAGCCGGGCTCGGGCTCGGACGCGGCGTCGATCAAGACGAACGCGGTGAAAGACGGCGACGACTGGATTCTGAACGGCAATAAGCTCTGGATCACGAACGGCGGCATCGCCGATTTTTTTACGGTTTTTGCCAAAACGGGCGAAGTGAACGAGCGCGGCAAAATGAGCGCGTTCATCGTCACGCGCGACATGGCTGGAGTCACCTCGGGCCCACACGAAGACAAGATGGGCATCCGCGCGAGCTCGACCACGACGGTGCACTTCGAGAACGTGCGTGTGCCGAAAGAGAATTTATTGGGCGAAGCCGGCAAGGGTTTCAAAATCGCGATGACGATTTTGAACTCGGGTCGCACCGGCCTCGGCGGCGGCAGCGTCGGCGGGATGAAGAAATTGATTCAGCTTTCCGCGAAGCAAGCCAAAGAGCGCGTGCAGTTCGGCAAATCGATCTCCGAGTTCGGCTTGATCAAGCAGAAGGTCGGACAAATGGTGGTCGACTGCTACGCGACCGAAGCGGTCGTGAGCATGGTCGCGGGGCTGACCGACGGCGGCTACCAGGACTACGCGGTCGAAGCCGCGATCAGCAAGGTTTTCGCCGCCGAAGCGCTCGGCCGTGTCGCCGACGAGGCCCTGCAAATCGCCGGCGGCAACGGCTACATGTGCGAATACCCGTACGAGCGCGTCGTGCGCGACAGCCGCATCAACCGCATCTTCGAAGGCACGAACGACATTTTACGGCTTTTCATCGCGCTCAACGCCATGAACGACGCGGGCCAGAATTTGCGCGACATCGCCAAATCACTCGAAGGCGCGTTCAACGATCCGATCAAAGGCTTCGGTGTCGTCTCGGAGTACGCGCTGCGCCGCGTTTCGCTGGCCACCGGTTACAACCGTCAGGGCACGAGTTTCACCAAGCTCGACCCCGCGCTGAAACTGCAGGCGACCATCTTCGAAGAGCGCACGCGCGATTTGGCCACCGCGACCGATCGCATCTTGCGCAAGCACGGTCGCTCGATCATCGACAAGCAATTCGCCACGCGGCGGCTCGCGGACATGATGATCGATCTGTTCGTGCTCGCGTCGATCATCAGCCGAGTGGACGCGAGCTTGCGCGCGAACGGCGGCGAAAAGGCAAAAAAAGAGCTCGATATCGCGACCGTCTTCGCGCGCCAAGCCGATCGCCGCATCCGCGCCAACATGGACGAAATCGACAACAACGTCGACGAATCGATCAAAATCCTCGCCGACCACGCCTTCGAAGTCGAGAAATTCAGCTGGGACACGATTTGAGGCGTGTGGCGTTTCGAGAGTCACCGCCAAGACGCGACGGGGAAGCCGAGGGCGCCGAGTTTTTGGGGTTGTAGTCCGAGCGCGTCGGGGCGCGGCGTGCTGCTCGCGTTCGTCGCGCAGCGCGGTTCGTGACGAAGCGCGTCGTTTTCATGCCGGCCGCGTTGCACTGGGTTCAACCCCCCAATCACCTGGCGAGCTCGGCGAATCCTCGGCGCTTTGGCGGTGAATCTCTAAACGATCACGCCTTTTTTCAGGATGATATTGCCGTATTTTGCGAGTTCGCCGGTGATCACGACGGCGAAGGCGTGCTTGGCTCGTTCGTAGAACGCGAAGCGTTCGATGCGGAGCGGGTTCGGCGCGGCCGGTGCGTGGTTGCGGATCGCAGCGAGGTAGCCACGCTCGACTTCGGGGTCGAGTGTGTCGCCCGAAACCGGCGCCATCATCGCCAGTGGGTCGGCGTATTGATCGAGCTCGAAGAGCGGCAGGATCGCGTCCAGGAGCGGCGCGATGCGAATGCCATCGGCGCGCAGCACGCGCCGGGCGATCGCTTCGCCCGGAAAGTGCGCGTCGGCGAGCACGACTTCATCGCCGTGGCCCATGCGCGCGAGCAGAGCCAGCAAATCGGGCGAAAGCAGGGGACTGATGCCTTTGAGCATGCGTGGACCTCGCGGCGAAATGCCTTCATAACACGGCAAAGCTCCAGATTTGGCCGTGAAATCCGCGATTTTTTCGGAAGCAGACCGGGCGAAAGCCGGGATTTTGCCGAGAAATTCGCGAGCCGAACGCGAAGCGTGCTGACACGGGCGCCCCGAAAACTGTAGACTCGCGGCTCGGAGCGCGTGGCTCCGGCAAACCGCGCGAGATGACCAGAGTGAAGCCGAAGCCGTCGATCCCGAAGCGCGCCGCCGCAAAGGCGCCACGCCCGAACGGCGCGAGCAAGCCGGCCCCGGTCAAAGCCGCGGATGCGCGCAAAGCGCCTTCCAAGCTCGAAGCGTTGCCGCGACCGCTTCGAGCGAAGGCCGGCGCACCCGGCAACGGTAAGCCAAGTGACAGCGCCCGCGAGCAGAAAGCCGTCAAGCCAAAGCTCGCCGCGCTGACAGCGAAGGCGCCAGCAAAGGTCGCGCTCACGACGAGCACCGCAGCCCCGCCCGCCACCAAAGCCAAAGGCGCAGCGCGCGCGGCCGCGGCGAGTAAACCCGTGCTCGTCGACACGCCGGCAAAGATTCGACCGATCGAGCAAGCCGTCGGCGTCACGAGCGACGCGGTCGCGCGGCGCACCGGTAAATCTTGGGCCGAGTGGTTCGCGCTCTTGGATGCGGCCGGCGCGGCTGAGCTCGACCACAAGGGCATCGTCGCCGTGCTCGCGCAGCGCCACGGTGTCGGACCGTGGTGGCAGCAGATGGTGACCGTTGCCTACGAGCAAGCGCGCGGCAAACGCGAAAAGCAGGAGGCCGACGAAGGTTTCCAAGTCGGCGTCTCGAAGATCCTCGAGCTGCCCATCGCGAAGCTATTTCGATTTTGGGCCGAACCCGCCGAGCGCAATAAGTGGCTCGCGGATGACCGCTTCTCGATTCACAAAGCCACCGCGTCGAAGTCGATTCGTGCGCGCTGGGGTCGCGGCGTGAGCCGCATCGACGTCGATTTCCTGGACAAGGGCGCGGGGAAATCTCAGGTCACGGTGCAGCACAATCGGATCGAAAGCTCGGACGCCGCAGAACAAATGAAGGCGTATTGGGCGAAGAAAATCCGCGCGCTTGAAGCGCTGACTCGCGCTTAGGGCGGTCTTTTGCGCTTCACCGAGCCGAGCGCACGGCTTCGATCAAATAGCTACGCCGCGCGTCGATTCGCCAAGTGAAGTAAGTGTGCGCGAGCGCTTCGGGCAAAAGACCGTCGCTCTCGTGATCGAGCCACACCCAACGCCAAGCTTTTCCGCGCGCGCGCATCTAAACTAGTACCTCGGCTCGGAAGTACGTTCCGGATTTCCGCGGCCCTCCCTCAAAGCGTGAGGGCCGCAGAAATCCTCGGCACGCACAGTTCTAGCCTCAGTACTTTATCTGTCATGACGTACTGAAACCCGGAACGGAGTTCCGGGCCGCAGTACTAGCAGTCGATTTGCGGCCGGCCGCGAGAACGAAATGATTGGGCAAAGCTCCGCGTGGTTTCGGAGAAGTTTGATGGGTTGGGTTGCCTGGCTCGGCGCGTGTGCGCTCTGGGTCAGCGCGTGCGGCGCGCCACCGCCGCAGAATGCGCCGCTCTTCGGCACAGGTGTGTTTCATCCGCCGCCGAAACCCGGCGACAGCATTCGCAATACACGGATGTGCGATTGCAAAGTCTGCGATCCCGCCAATTGTTGCGCCGGCCCCGACGACGACGCGCCGCCCCCCGAATGCAAGAGCGACAGCTATGATTTCACGCAAAACGCCAATTGCGGCGGCCTCGCAGTAACCAGCTGTCAAAGTCGCTGCACGCGGCAAATTTGGCGCGTGCGCGCGGACGAGGACTGTGCTGGCAAGAGGCCGCTGAGTTGTTGTGATCCGGGTTAGCCGCCCACGTTTGGCCGAATGGGATCAATCTTTGAAGCCGTAGGCGGAGAGATAACTCCGCAATTCGGCGTCGTCGCGCGCGACCG
>DASYCL010000956.1:0-13614 GCA_036500245.1 Polyangiaceae bacterium
GCCCGGCTTGGAGCTGCACGGCGCCCTTTTTCAAAATGCCGATGTGCTCGTGATGCACCCACGATGCCGGCCAATACTGATTGGCGTAACCGGTGGAGTTGTTGTTCGGAATCCCTTGCGGCGGGCTCGACAGCACACCACGCAGACCCTGTTCGAACTGCAAGGTCAGCGAATCGGTGAGGTCGTATTCGAGATTCGTGGTTTCGCCGACGCCCGGCACCCAACCGATGACGTACGGGGCGTACGCGCCGACGCCGTATTGCCCGAGCGCGCCGTAATAATTCGGCACCGCGCCGACCGTGAACGCGAGCCGTGTGCGATCCATGGGCGGCACGCGGATCGTCATGTAGACGTTGTTGATGAAGTACTGGCTGCCGGGGTTGACGTAGCTTGCCGCGCGCGACGGATCGTAGGTCGCCATGCTCACATAGCCGGTGACGTAGCGATTGCCGTACTGCAGCGTCATGTCCGCCCAGCTGCCGGGAATGGTGTTCGTACCCGTGAAGGTGCCGTATTGGTCGGCGGTGACCGGCACCGAGTGAAACGAAAGCGACGATTGATCCGGAGTCGGCGCGCTCTTGCGCTCGCTCCAGCTGGTGCGGAGAGCCGCGCTCATGTAGCCCGTGAAATTGAAGTTCCAATCATCGAGCGGCGACGGCGCGGCGAATGAAGGCGTAAAGCCGCCGGGAACGCTGCCCACTTTCGGCACCCACGGCGCGATGCCCAAGCCGAGCGATTTGCGGTAGCCAGGAACGTATCCCGCCGGATCGAGATCGTCTTTGACGACGGGCTGAGGCTCCTCCGGCACCGGCGTATCGGTGCTCACGACTGGCGTCGTGGCGTCCGCTTTCGGCGCATCGGCTTTCGGTGCGTCGGCCTTCGGTGCGTCAGCCTTCGGTGCGTCAGCCTTCGGTGCGTCGGCTTTCGGTGCGGCTTCGGGCTTGACGTCGCTGTCGGGCTTCTTTTCGCCGTCCGCGGGTTTGGCATCCGTGGCGGCATCGGGCTTCTTTTCGTCGTTGGTCGCGGCGTCTTGCGCCGACGCGCGCGGCGCGAACGCGAAGAACGCGCCCACGAGAAGCGCCGAAACGTGGAGACGATGAGCGCCTCCCCTGATCTCGAAGCGAGTCATTCAGACCAACTTTCTTCGGGCGACAACTGCTGCATCGGACCTCGGTGGAGCTCGCTTCGGGGCGCATTCGCGGGCGACGACGGACCGCGCCTGCACTTTTCGCTACCGGATAAGAAACGGCCATTTCTGCGCGCAATAAGGGCCCTCTGCGCGTGACCCACAAAAACGGTGGGCAGCTGAAAGCGGAATTGTACCGGTAGGCTACAGGGCATCATGCTCTCGAGTACGCGACTACAGCGTATGCTGCCGTGACAAATCCCTATTTCCAATTTTTCTCGGTTTCCTGGACCATTTTTACGAAATGTACGGTTCTTGATTCGGGACGCGCGGAAGCATCCTTTCGGGCCGAGCTCCGCGCTTGGTTTGGGGGCTCGCCGAGCCGCGCAAAAACACGCCGTACGTTCTCCGCGCGGCTCGTTTGTGAAACCGCTCTCAGCCGGAGCTCGCCGCGTGCTCTGCGTTTTTCCGCCGCAAAGGAGCACCCCAAATAAGATCGAGCAAAGCGCGAAGGCGCCTCGGCCGCGCAACCCCAGACGCCTTCAGCTCGCGCGCGTCACGCGATTCGGCGCGTCACTTCGTCGCGCGATAAAACCCGACGTCGTCGATCCAAACGTCGAGGTTGCCGCCTGGGAACGCGAACAACAGCGCCTCGACGAAGGTCAAATCGATGCCCGGCGACCGCTGATCGACGGTGCCCTGCCGGAGATTCGCAAACGGGATCATGTACCGATGCCAATTCGTATCGATTGCGGGATCGCTCGGGGAGCCTCCGGTGGTGCCGAGCCAGCTGTCCTGACAGCGATCCATTTTCTCCGGCGGATCGGCGTCCACGCCGGGCGTGTAACAGAATTGGGCCGCCGGCTGCGTGCTGTCGTGGAAGACGTAGGGTTCGGGCGAGCACGTCATCGTTCCGACGCCGGCACCTTGACCGATGTCTGCTTTCCAGAGCACCGCGCGATCTTTGTTCACTGGGTTGAAGATCATGGTGGGGATCGGCGTGTCGACGCGGTAATTGCATGCGGTCTGCCCGCAGCGAATCGTCGGATCTCCCGACGGCCACGGGTCCACTTTCGGATCCCAGCAGTAGGTGCCCGCGACGTCCGGCGCTTCGGCCGCAAAACCGGAGTAGCAGCCTGTCTGCGGGATCGTTGCCGGGTCGGGCCCGGGATCTACAGCGGGATCCCACGGCGTACACGGCTTGCCATTCAAACAACTGCACACGGTGTAGATGCTGCGACAGGCGGCGACGCCGGGCGGGCTTTGCTTGTTGAAGTCGTCCGCCGTGGTGCGATCGAGCAGGCCTGGCCGGAAGCCGTCTTGACCGTATGGACCGCGTCGCGCCCAGAACGTGATGCCGTCCCACTGACTCAGATCCGTGCTCGCGAGACCGGCTACGAACGGCGTATCGCCATCTTTCACGAGTGCAGTCGTTTGCCCCTGAAAATAGACGCCAATCTGCGTTGAAGGAATCGGCGGATACGCCGGGTTCGAATTCAGTAACGCACTGTGGTTGTAGAGCAGCGTGCCAAGACCTGCTCCGTAGTTCGTGTAAGTGCCCGCGAGGTGCATCGCACGCAGACTTCCGCAGCGGTTTCCACCTTGCACCGGCGCGTTCGGATCGCCTGAAGTGGCTGACATCCAGGTCGATGGAATCTGCGTCGAGGCTGGTTGCCAATCCTTGATCGCGACCGGCAACACCTCGCACGTCGTGTCGTTGTACGTGTAGGTCTGCGAGGCTGCGCCGCCTTCATAGTCATCGACGAGCGCGATCTCGACGTTGGGCGGCGGAGCGCAGTCGGCGGCAGTGAGCGGCACCGGGCCGTAGTCGTTGACCGCGGGCGCGAGCGTGCCGTCCGCCTGCTGCACGGGCATCACGTAGTACGGCGTACTTGCGCTGACTTCCGGCGTCGACGGCGTGTTTGGATTGCCGCCCGAGCCACACGCGGCGAGCGCACTCGAGACCGCGAGCAACGTGCCCGCGGTGAGGATAGAACCAGTCGAACGCTGAATGCCCATCTTCGAATTAGCCTATTTGGATTCGGAGTTCGCTGTTTACTTGCCGCTCTTGAACGGCGACGGTTTGCCCGATTCGACCACGAATTCCACGTCGTCGACCCAGAGCTCGAACGGTGCGTCGCCCGTGACGGGCTGAATCTCGAACGAGATCGCGTCCGGAAATCCGGGCGGCACTTTCTGCGCCCAATCTGCTTGCTTCATCTTCGCGAGCGGCACGACGACCTGCTTCCACTCTTTGGGTCCGCCAAATCCATACGCGAAGTTGCCGTAGTCGGTGACGGCCTTGCGCGTGATTGCGGCGCGATAGGCACCGCTACCCTTGGCCCAAAAGCGAATCCCCTTCACCGCGTTCAGGTCCGTCGGCGTACCGTTCGGGTCGATGTTGATGGCGAGTGACGCCCATGGCCACGGCTTGACGTTCTTGCCTAGTTTGCCAACCAAGTGACCTGCCATCTTGTGCGTCGCATCGCCGCTGTCTTCGACGCGATAGGTCGCGATCGTGCCGAGATTGTTGGTGTCCATCTCTGCGCCCCAAACCGCGCCGTTGACTGGGCCTTTGCCGTCGAAATCGTCGAGCACGATGGCCGTGCCGTCGAGCTTCTCGGGCGGCAGATCCGGCTCTTCGAATGGATTCTTCCGATTGGGCGCGAGCACGAGATCGACGTCGTCGATGTAGAGGTCGAAATCCTTGCCTTCCTCCAGTGGCGCGATTTCGATCGTCTTCACGTCTTTCCACGCGCGCGGCAGTTGTTGCGCCCAATCTGGCTGACGCAAGCTGTCGATGCGAAGCTCGATCGTCGTCCACTTGCCCTTCGGCGCCGTGAACGTAGTCGCGAAGTTGCCGTAGTCTTTCACGGCATCACGAGGCAGATCGAGCCGGTATTTGCCGCCGTCGCCTTTGACGCGGAATTTGAACGCCTTGACGCCGCTGAAGTCCGCCGTCGTGCCGTCGGCTTTGGTTTGCAGTCCGAGGCTCGCCCAGCTGTAGATTTTGCCTTGGCTCCGGCCGAGGTGACCGCTGAAATGACCGGCATTGCCATTGGCGCCTTCGACGCCCGGCTCGGCTTTGAACTCCGCGCTGCTGCCGAGATTGTTTTGATCTGCGGAAGCCCACCAACCGACGCCGTTGGCCGCGACCGCGTTCTCGAAGGTGTCGAGCGGAAAGCCTTTGCCCGGCGCGCTCGATTGCCCGTCGTCGGGGCGCGCAGCGGTGATGCAGCCCGCCAATGGCAACCAACCCAGAACCAAAAAACAGGCTTTGAAGTGCGGCATCGCGAGTTTCTCCGGCGAGCCACGGGCGGCCGAAAACCAGCCACTTCCGAGCTTCGCAACCAGACACACTTTACGGGGTGAGCAGAGCTTCAGGGGTGGCTTTTTTTCTCATTCGAGTGGACGATTTTTGCGCATAGAATTTCGAACCAAGCAGCTTTTCCCCGGTCAAGCGCGGGCAATGGGTCGCGAAGAAAGAGACGTCAGAGCAGATCTCGGTAGAACAAACGCATGCGCTGAGTAAGATGTCTTTTCGAAGCAGTTTGACCCGAAACGCTCAACGCAGCGCGTGAGGAAGGCGAATCCATGGCAGGTGTGGTCCTCAAGGACGTGGTGAAGGTGTACGAAGGCGGCGTAAAAGTCGTCGACCGTTTCAATTTGGACATCGCCGACCGAGAATTCGTCGTTTTCGTGGGGCCGTCTGGCTGCGGAAAATCCACAACTTTACGCATGATTGCGGGCTTGGAAGAGGTCACCTCGGGCACCATCTCGATCGGGGATCGCGTCGTGAACGACGTGGCGCCGAAAGATCGGGACATCGCGATGGTGTTTCAGAGCTATGCGCTTTACCCGCACATGACCGTTTACGACAACATGGCCTTCGCGCTGAAGCTTCGGAACATTCCGAAAGCGACGATCGACGAAAAGGTGCAGCGCGCGGCCAAGGTGCTGATGATCACTCACCTACTTGCGCGCAAACCGAAGGCCCTCTCCGGCGGTCAGCGTCAGCGCGTCGCGCTCGGCCGCGCGATCGTGCGCGATCCGAAATGCTTCTTGTTCGACGAGCCGCTCTCCAATTTGGACGCGAAGCTACGCGTCGAGATGCGCGCGGAGATCAAACAGATCACGATGAGCTTGAACGCGACGACCGTCTACGTCACGCACGATCAAGAAGAAGCGATGACACTCGGTGACCGCGTCGTCGTGATGAAAGACGGCATCACGCAGCAAGTCGGCTCCGCGCTCGAGATCTACAATCACCCGGTCAATCGCTTCGTTGCAGGCTTCCTCGGTAGCCCACCGATGAACTTCTTCACGGGCACGTTGACCGAAGAAACCGGCCGACTCTTCTTCGACGAAGGCACCGGAAAATTACCGGTTCCAGATTGGGCTGCGAGCGAGCTCCGCGCGCGCGTCGGTCAAGAAATCGTGCTCGGCGTCCGCCCCGAAGTGATGAGCGACAAGACACACGCGCGCTTCCAAACCGAAGACAATTTCCTGAACATGAAAGTCACTTTGGTCCAGCCGCTCGGCCACAAGATGGACGTCTATCTCGCGACCGAAAAGCACCCCAAATCCGTGGCGCAAATCGATTCGTACGCCGGCGTACACACGGGCGAAAACATGCCCGTGTTCATCGACATGGCGCGCGTGCACTTCTTCGAAACCGGCGAGAACGGCAAGAAGCTGGTGCGGAACGCGACGAATGGGAATTGACGGTTCGCGTTCTTGTTTCTGCTCAGTACGGAAAGCCCTCGATGCTCGAGGCGACCGAGAATACGCCGCGCTGGCCGTCGTTGCCTTGAGCGGTGATGTAGATCGTTTTGTGGTCGCTGCCGCCGAAGGCAACGTTCGTGGTGTTGCCGCCGTTGTCGAGCATGATCGTGCCGAGCTTCATGCCTGTGGGTGAGTACACGTCGACGCTGGGCGCGCCACCTGCGACGTAGACGTTGCCCGCGCAGTCGACGGCCATGCCGTCGCCGTTGAAGACGCTCGCGAAGTCGCTTGCCGGCCCGAGGCCACCGTCATCCATGACGGCGAACTTTTTGAAGCCGCTGTTGCCGTCGACGTACAACGTCTTTTGGTCGGGCGAGAGCGTGACACCGTTCGGTCGCATCGGCGCGTCTGTGACAGGCGTGACCGTGCGCGCGGGCGGCGCCGACACGCGATAAAGCCGCTCCGCGCTTTGCGGCTCCGGAGAGCTCGAGTTTTGGTAGCTCGGGTCCGAGAAGTAGATCGTGCCGTCGTCACGAATCGCGAGATCGTTTGGCGAAATAAACCGCGACGCGGTGCCGCCCGCAGTCGCGGAGTAACCAGTGACGACCGGCATTACCGGGCCGCTCGGCAACATGACTTCGGAGATAGAGCCGTCCTTGTGTACGGCGGCCCACAAGTTGCCGCTCGCATCGACAGCCATGCCATTCGTCCCCGAATCCGGAACGGCGATCGACACGACGTTCCCTGGACCGAGCTTCAGAATTCGAGCCGGCGGAATCGGCGTCGCGGAGGTCATCTCGGAGAAATACAGCGAATCACCGATCCAAACCGGGCCTTCCACGTTCGTAAAGCCCGCGTTCATGTTGAAGCTGTCGATCGGTGTCGTGCCCGCGATGTGCGTCGCCTTGGCCGACGGAAGCGCGAACGTTCCCGGTGAAGCCGAACATTTGAAGCCCATCGCGGTCATGCCGCCGCCGTTCCCACCCGAGCCCGCCGAGCCGCCGGCACCTCCCGTCGTGTTGCCCGCGCTGCCGCCGTTCGTCGCGCCCGCATTGGAACTACCTCCAACTCCAGCGCCGCTCGTGCCTCCATTCGTTGCCGTGCCGCCAGTTCCCGCGTTCGTTGCGCTGCCACCCGAGCCGCCGCTCGGAATTTTGGTCGAACCCGTCGGAGTGCTGTTCGCACTGCACGCTGCGCACACCACCAACGCGAACACACAAGACAGACGCTGTTTCATCTAATTCAATGCTCCAACAAGAAGAGGCACGACGCTTCCAAACGGTAGCGTACGCGGCAATCACGCTCTAGCATTTCAAAGCCGTGAGGCGCGCGCTGCGCGCGGCGAAGCAGCTCATTTCCATTAGTAAATGAGCTTGACTTGGCGAACACAGAGCGGTTCGCGTAGCTTCGAGAGCATTCATGACCGACCCTAACAGACTCGCGATCCTCGTCGGTGGCGGACCTGCCCCTGGCATCAACAGTGTGATCGGCGCGGCCACGATTCGCGCCTGCGTCTCCGGCATTCCGGTGCTCGGCATTCGCGACGGCTTCTCGGCAATCATGCGCGGCGACACGAGCAAAGTGCGCCCGCTCGACATCGAAGCCGTCTCGCGCATTCACTTTCGCGGCGGCTCGTGTCTCGGCACTGCTCGCGCCAATCCAACCAAAGATCCCGCGCTGCTCGACGCGACCGTCGAATCCTTCAAGCGGCTCGGCGTGACGCGGCTCATCACCATCGGTGGCGACGACACTGCGTTCTCCGCGTTGCGCCTCGCCGAGCATTCGCAGGGAGCCTTGCGCGTCGTGCACGTGCCGAAGACGATCGACAACGATTTGGATTTGCCTGAGTGGATTCCGACCTTCGGTTATCAAACGGCCCGCCACGTCGGCACGGGCATCGTGCGCGACTTATTGGTCGACGCGCAGACTACGTCGCGTTGGTACTTCGTGGTCGCGATGGGCAGAAAAGCCGGGCATTTGGCGCTCGGCATCGGTAAAGCCGCGGGCGCCACGCTGACGCTCATCCCAGAAGAATTTCCGCCCGGCCAAGTGCGGCTCGCAACCATGGTCGACACGCTCGCCGGCGCGATCATCAAGCGCCTCGCCTATGGTCGCCCTGACGGCGTGGCCGTGCTCGCCGAAGGTTTGGTCGAACGCCTCGATCCCGAAGAGCTAGCCGAAGACGGCGACCTCGAGCGCGACGAGCACGATCACATTCGACTGGCAGAGATCGACTTCGGTCGCATCATCAAGGCGCGCGTGACCGAGCGACTGAAGGGTTTCGGCATCAAGACCACGATCGTCTCGAAAGACATCGGCTACGAGTTGCGCTGCACCGATCCGATTCCGTTCGACATGGAGTACACCCGCGACCTCGGCTATTGCGCGGCCAAATACCTGCTCGAAGGCGGCTCGGGTGCGATGGTCACGATCCAGCAAGGCAAATTCAAGCCCATCAAATTCGGAGATATGCTCGATCCCGAAACCGGGCGCACGCGCGTGCGCATGGTCGACATCGATACCGAGTATTACAAGATCGCGCGCCGCTACATGCTGCGCTTGCGCCGCGATGATTTTGCCGACGCAGCGGAAGTAGCGAAGTACGCCGCGGTCACGCACATCGCGCCCGCGGATTTCAAGGCGCAGCTGGAATACTTGGTCAAAGACGAACCTCCGCCGCTCGCCTTCGAGTTCTGAGCACGCGAGATGTCCGCTCCGTTTTCGTTCGCTCCGCGGCGCGAGCTCGGCCGCACTGGGTTTCGCGCGTCCGCGCTCGGTGTCGGCGATCTCGCCGATCGCTCACTGCCGCTCGAAACCTGCGTCGCCACGCTGCGCCGCGCGCTCGACTGCGGCTTGAACTTAGTCGATACGGCGCCGAGCTACGAAGACGGCTACAGCGAACGAATCGTCGGGCGAGCGCTCAAAGGTCGACGCGATGGCGTGTTCTTGATCGACAAAGTCGATCATTGGGATCGGCCGGTCGCGCCGCAAATCGCCGAGAGTCTCGCGCGACTCGAGTTGCCGTCGGTCGAGCTGTTCGTGTTTCACGGGTTCAGTTCGCCGGAGGACTTTCGCGCGCTGATCGCGCCGGGCGGGCGCTTCGACGAACTGTGCACCTGCCGCGATCGCGGGCAGACGCGCTTCGTCGGTATTTCGTCTCATCACCCCGAGGTGTTACACGAGGCCTTGCGCTTCGGGCGCTGCGACGTACTCATGTTCCCGGTCGGACCATTCGTGGACGCGCGTTATGTCGACGAGATTTTGCCCGAAGCCAAAACCAAAGGCGTGGGCAGCGTCTGTTTCAAGACTTTCGGCGCCGGGAAATTGCTCGGTGACACCGCAGGCTATGGACGCCCACTCGAAGATCGTCCGCGGGGTAAGCTCAGCTCCGGCGGCAAAGCTCGAGACGGTGTACCCGAATTGCCCCACTTGAGCGTGGCAGAATGCGTCCGCTACACCCTGACTTGCGATCCGGACGTCGCGTTGCTCGGTTTGAGTTTTCCGAACGAGCAAGATGCAGCCTTCGCCGCCGCACGCGATTTCGAGCCGTTTTCTCGAGCAGAACTCGAAGACGTACGGGCCCGCGCTGCGCGGGCGATGGCAGGTAAAGGGCACACGTGGTGGAATCCGGAATAAGCTCGTAACCCAAAGGTTCTTGGGATTGCCGCGAGGCGCATGCGAATTTCGGGAAAACTGACGCTCGGGGTGATCGCCGGCATCGTAGCGATCCTAGCAATTTCGAGTTACCTGACGGTCAATCGTGAAGTCTTGTTGTTCGAGACAGACATGGCGCGCGATCACGAGATCTTCGCGCAAGCCGTGGCCGCGTCGATGGCACGAGTTTGGCGTGTCGACGGGCGCGCGCATGCACTCGGTCTACTCGAACAGCTCGACGCGGGCGAAGGCTCGGTGCGCGTGCGCTTCGTGCCAAAGGACGGCACTCCGAGCGATCCCCACATCAAACCCGATGCGCTCGCCAGCGTGCTCCGCGGCGGCGGCCCGCTGCACGACAAACTCGAAGGCGCTTCGCCGAAAGTCTATAGCTACGCCGCGGTGCACCTCGGCAGTGAAGTTCCCGGCGTGCTCGAGGTCTCCGAATCGCTCGAGCCACGCGACGCCTACGTGCGCTCGACCGTGCTCCGCGCGGCGATCACCGCGCTGTGTTTGGGCATCGTCTGCGCGGCGCTCACGTTTTTACTCGGCAGCAGCATCGTCGGGCGACCGGTGCGCGCGCTGGTCGCTCAGGCGCGCAAGATCGGCGCGGGCGAGCTCGGCAGCCGTCTCGACTTCGAGCAACACGACGAGATCGCGGAACTCGGTCGCGAGATGAACGCGATGAGCACGAAGCTCGCCGATGCGAATGCGCGCTTGGTGGCCGAGACCGCAGCGCGCGTCCACGCGCTCGAGCAATTGAGGCACGCCGATCGTTTGGTCACGGTCGGCAAGCTCGCCTCCGGCATCGCGCACGAGCTCGGTACGCCGCTGAACGTGGTGAGCGGGCGGGCCAAAATGATCTCGCAAAACGCCGCCGCGGACGAACCCACGCGCAACAACGCTCGCATCGTGATGGATCAAACCCAGCGTATGGCGCAGATCATTCGCCAGCTGCTCGATTTCGCGCGTGCGGGAAAGCCCAACAAAACGCGGATCGATTTGCGAAATCTGGTCGCGGGGACGCTGTCCTTGCTGCGCCCAATCGCGGACAAGCGCAAGGTCACGCTCGCATTCGAAACCTCCGAAGAACCCGTCGCGGACGTCGTGGCCGACGCAGCGCAGTTGCAGCAAGTGATCACCAACTTGGTCGTGAACGGCGTGCAAGCGACGCCCGAGTCCGGCATCGTCACGGTCAGGCTACGCACGGCGCACGACGGCGTTCGGAATGGCGGCGCGGGAGTCGCACGACCCGAGCGCGGCTTCGCTTGCATCACGGTCGACGATCGCGGCATCGGCATGAGCGCGGAAACCTTGGAACGGATTTTCGAGCCATTTTTCACGACCAAAGACGTAGGAGATGGCACCGGGCTCGGGCTCGCCGTCGCCTACGGCATCGTCCAAGAGCACGGTGGCTTCATCACCGTAGAAAGCAAGCTCGGCGTAGGGAGTCGCTTCGAAGTCTACCTGCCCGTGCCGGATCCCCAATGAAAGCCAAAGTACTCATCGTCGACGACGACATCAGCATGTGTGAATTGCTCGCCGAAGGCCTCGCGCAGCAAGGTTACGAAGCACGCTGGAAGGCCTCACCTCACGATGCCCTCAGCGAGATCGAGCAGCGCAATTTCGATGTCGTTTTGACCGATATCAACATGCGCGACATGAACGGGCTCGAGCTGTGCCAGCGCGCGACCGAAACGCACCCCGATTTGCCGGTGATCGTCATCACCGCGTTCGGCAGTATGGAGACCGCGGTTCAAGCGATTCGCGCCGGCGCTTACGACTTCATCACCAAACCGTTCGACATCGACGTCGTCGCGATCGCGATCGAACGCGCAGTGAAGCACGGCGTGCTGACGCGCGAGGTCCAGCGCTTGCAGCGCGCAGTCGACGAATCGCGTCGCTTCGACGAGCTGCTCGGCGCGAGCCCGGCCATGAAAGAAGTGTACGACTTGCTCGAGCGCGTCGCCGAATCGGAGTCGACCGTGCTGGTCAGCGGCGAGAGCGGCACCGGCAAGGAGCTCGTCGCGCGCGCGCTGCATCGGCGCAGCAAACGCGCGAGCGGTCCGTTCGTGGCCATCAACTGCGCGGCGATGCCGGAACAGTTGCTCGAGAGCGAGCTCTTCGGTCACACCAAAGGCGCCTTCACGGACGCGCGCACCGCGCGGCCCGGTCTGTTCGTCCAGGCCAAGGGCGGCACGATCTTCCTCGACGAGATCGGGGACATGCCGCTCGGTTTGCAACCCAAGCTGCTGCGCGCGCTGCAAGAGCGCACGGTACGCCCCGTCGGCGGCGATCATGAAACGCAAATCGACGTTCGGGTGGTTGCAGCCAGCAATCGCGATCTCGAAACGGCGATTGAAGAGCGCAAGTTTCGCGAAGATTTGTACTATCGGATCAACGTGATTCACGTCGAGTTGCCGCCGCTCCGCGCGCGCGGCGCAGACGTGCTTTTGCTGGCGCAGCATTACTTGGAGCACTTCGCGGCCCAGTCGCAGAAGGACGTGCGCTCTCTCGACCCCGAGGCCGCCGAACGGCTCTCTGCCTATGCCTGGCCGGGCAACGTGCGCGAGCTCGCGAACTGCATGGAGCGAGCCGTAGCGCTGACCCGCGGCGAATCGGTTGGTAGTGCGGATTTACCGGAAAAAATTCGCAACTATCGCACGTCCCACGTGCTCGTTGCGGCCACCGATCCGTCCGAGCTCGTCCCGCTCGAAGAGGTCGAGAAGCGCTACATCTTGCGCGTGCTCGAAGCCGTCGGCGGCAACAAGACGCTCGCCGCCCAAGTGCTCGGCCTCGATCGGAAAACGCTCTACCGCAAGCTCGACCGCTATGGCGCGGAGCGCAACGCGAGCTGACTCGGGCCAGCGAGCCCATTTCGCCCCCCGTCGGGGCAAAACTCCTCTGGTTCAGTGCGACGCGTCGCTAATATTTTGCGTCAATTGATGTCGAATCAGGCTGGCATGCGTCGTGCTGACGCATTCTGGAAGCACTCCAGGAAACCGGCTACCGTTAGCGTCCTGGGGCGAGAGGTCCCCATGAGCGAACTCGAGACGAAAGGAACGTTGGAGGCCAAGTCGAAGCCAGTCGCGCCCGCACGCTTACTTCTCGCCGAGGACGACTTCGAGCTGCGCGAACTGCTCGCGTATGTGCTGCGCGCTGACGGGCACGACGTAGTCGAAGCGCGCGACGGGCACGACTTGCTGCGAATCTTGAGCGAATCGGCACAGCGCGGCACGGCGAGCGAACCCTTCGCGCTGGTGGTCTCGGACGTGCGCATGCCGGGGCTCACCGCGTTCGACGTGCTCACGCGCTTGCAGCGCACGCTCAGGGACACACCGGTCATCTTGATCACCGCCTTCGGCGACCAAACGACGCACCTCCGCGCGCACCGCTTGGGTGCTTGCCGCGTCTTCGACAAGCCCTTCGATTTCGACGATCTGCGGGCAGCCGTCGATGAAACGCTGCATCAACGGCGCCTGCGCGCATCCTGATCACTGCGTGTTTGCGGGCTCGTCGGGCGGGCCTTCGGGATCGCTCGCGGGCACTTGCGAGCCGTAATCCGGCACATCGACGGTCTTGCCCGCCTGTTTGCGCTTCTTCCTGAATTTTTGCTGGCACGCGCGGTGCAGCGCGTCGTTGATCTGAGCCGGCGGGAGCCTCGGCGGAGTGAGGAACGGCGGATGTTCGAAGTCGAATAGATCGTAAGGCACGTCCGAATTCGCGTCACGCGCACTCAAAGCGGGCAAATCGAAGCGCGCCTCCACCATGCGCAAGAGCGAAGTATGGCTCAAGACTTGATGTGAAACGTAGTGCGCTTTGGCGAACGGCGAGACCACGATGAACGGCACGCGCATGCCCAGGCGATCGAAATGGCCGGGCAAATGCCGTTTCTCGAGCAGTGGCTCGATCTTGTCGGGCGGGCACGCCGGCGGCGGCGGCACGTGATCGAAAAAGCCGCCGGGCTCGTCATACATGATGAAGAGCGCCGAGCGCGACCAAGCCTTACTGCTCATCAGCGCATCGACAACACGCGACACCAACTCTTGTCCGAGCTCGATGTCGGCCGGCGGATGTTCATCCGTCGCGTCCGGGCCGCCGTAGGAAGACTC
>DASYCL010000957.1:0-5050 GCA_036500245.1 Polyangiaceae bacterium
CTCTCGGGCACTCATCAGCGAGTGCTACTACATCGAGCGCGCGCCAAAGCCCGGGCGTGGCTCGAGCAGCGCTTGTCGGAGCCGCAAAATCATGAAGGATAGTCCGGTCGAGCTAGTTTGCCGCGAAGTCGTGGAACTCGTGAACGAGTACCTCGGACATGCGCTCTCGCCGGAAGATCACGCCGCCTTCGACGCGCACCTCGCCGGCTGCCCGCCGTGCACGGCTTACCTCGAACAAATGAAGACCGTGATCGCCATGGCCGGTTCGCTCGGCGCGCCGCGACCGGCACCGGAAGTCGAGGGCGAGCTGATGGACCTGTTTCGCCGTTGGAGCAAAAAACCTAGCTAGGCGATTCGCGTCGCGCACGTTGACCTCGAGGTCGCGAAACCGTTACCGTGCGTCATCGCTACGTTGCTGCGTCCTCATTTCGTCCTGCTGTTGAGCTTATTGCCGAGCGCTTGTCGTCACGAGAGCTCGGGCGCTTCGAGCCGGGCGAGCGCGCTCTCCTCGAGCTCCGCGGCGCTGAGTGCTTCGGCGGCGGGTGTTTCGACGAAGCCGGAAATGCTTCTGACTTTGCCGATCTCGGCATACCACCCAACCCTGAGCATCGCGGAGGATGCGGTTTATCTGCTCACGGAGAGTGCGGCCTATCGCGTCGCGCCGGGCGCGGAACCGCAGGTTTTTCACTTGGATTTGGGTCAAGGCGCGGCGCTCACCCAAAATGAATTCGTGTTTTGGTCCGATGGCGCAGTGTACCTCGCGCCGAAGCTCGGTGGCAGTCGCGAGCGCGTCGTAGCTTTAGCGCATCGCCCGCAATACTTCGTCGCCGCAGAAGATCGCTTTGCCTGGCTCGATCATTCGGAAGACGGGAAATTCGCGATTCAAACCGTGGACGGCGGCAAAGTCCGCACGCTGCTCGCGCCTGCCGGCCAAGTCGTCGCGCTCACGCTGATGCAAGACTGGGCGTTCTTCGTCGAAGAGCTCGGTACTGGCGCGTGGCGCATCGGCGGCGTGCGGCAAACCAATCAACCCGTGTACGGCGCGGAGCACAGCGGGCGCCCGCCTTCCATGCTCACGTTCGCTCACGACGAACTCTATTACTACGATGGCCCGCGCTCGCAGATCAGCGAGCTTTCACCAGACTTGCAGCACGAGCGCGCCTGGGTGAAAGACGTGATCTGTTCGCCGATAGCCGTCTCGGTGGCGGCGTATTGCGGCAGTGTCGAAGGGGTGTTCGCCGTGTCGGAACAAGCGGCTCCGAAGCTGCTCGAGCCCAACGGCGGCAGCATGATCGCGGCGATCGTCGCGAACGATGCCCGCGTCGCCTGGCTGCGCGACGCGGGTCCGGACAAACTCGCGCTAGAGACGCTCGCGATCGTTCATTGATCGCGAGCGCTCTGCTCCGTTCACGGCGCCGGGCGACCGAGTTGCTGCATCAACCAAGTCATCGCCGAGCGCGACACGCCGTTCTTGACGAGCCCGCTGTCTGGCGCTTGTGACCAGGTTTGCCCGTAAATCCAGCCCCAAATCGTGACGCCGTGCACGAAGCTCGTGTTCAAGAAGACCGGGAATTGCTGCTGATAGATCATCAATTGCGTTGGATCGTCCGCGTAGCTCACGTCGTATTCGGTGATGTACACGGGGAGCCCGGTCATCGTGTTCATCGTGTTCAGATTCGTTTGCAACGTGGCCGCGGACATTTTGGTCTTGGCCACGTCGTGCGATTGCGCGCCGACCGCGTCGATCGGTGCGCCGGCGGATTTGATCGCGTTCACGATGCTGATGAAGTGAGTCTCTTGATCGCCGTACTCGAGGTTGTTGTAGTCGTTCAGGATCAAGATCGCGTTGCCGCAGGATTGGCGCGCCCAAGTGAACGCGTTCGTGATCCATTGCCAGTTGCCGTTGGTGCCGCCACCGATCGTGTCCGCGTAAGCCGGCGTGGTGTGTGGCGGCGGCTCGTTGACGACGTCGATCAGTTTCGTATTCGGGTAACGCTGGCAGAAGCTGCTGATCCAAGTTTGGACGTTCGACTGCGTGATCGTGCCGGTCGGCTGCTGCGAGCCCCACACGAAATTGTGTTGCTTGAAGATGACGTTGTTTTTCTGGGCGTAGTCGTAGATCGCGTCGAGCGCAGCCCAATTGAAGGCACTCGCGGAGGTGGCCTGCACCGAGCCCCACTTGCCGGCGTTCTCCGGCGTGATCTCGTCCCAGTACTTCGAGTAGGTGAGGCTATTGGTGTCGACTTGGTTTTGAGTCGTGATGTTGCCGACGAACTTCTGCGTCATGCTGCCGCCCGCACCCGCGCTGCCGCCCGTCGAGCCCGCGCTGCCACCAGAGTTGCTCCCGGAACTGCCGCCCGTGGACGCTCCAGCCGCGCCTCCGGTACTAGTTCCAGCAGTGCCGGCCGCATTCGCAGTGCCAGCCGCGCCGGCAGAGCTGCTGCCACCGCCGGGCACAGTGCCGCTGCCTGCCGTCGCGATCGAACCGCCATTGGAAACGGTTCCCGCCGCGCCATTTTGCGTCGAGCCGCCGTTGCTCGTTGTGCTGCCGCTCGTGGCTCCGGTGCCGTTCGCTCCGGAGTCGTCTCCGCTGCTGCCGGAGCAGGCAAAGACGCCGAACGAGAGCGAAAAACCGAGTGTTCGTAAGATACGCTTGTGCACCGAAACCTCCGTAACGCTATTCCCGGGCGCCCGAGTTTTGATCTGCCGTAGCTTACATCGTGTTCGTGAATCCGCAGCGACTCCAAATCACGAACGCGACGCGCGGCGCTAACCTCGTTCGCCTGAGGAAATGAAAGAGTCTTTCTTCTGAGCGGAGTAGGGCTGCGCTGCGCTGGCGCTACCAATTCACTCCGCCGCATCCGCGTCCGAAGCCTGACGAGCTCTGACTCGACTATTTGAGGAGCTGACTGAGGATCGCGTGAGCCGCGTTGCCGCCCGCGGCGGCTTCGTCTTGCGCGCCCAGTCCCTTCATTGCAGTGAAACGTCGCTGCATCACACGGGTTTCGTTTGGATCGAGGAACACTGAGCAATCGACGATCGTCCGGGTGCGTGAAGATGTCGCTGTCGATACCGTTGTCCTTCAAACCGCTTTGGAGCTGATCAACCAGCTCCGCGACGCCGCCCGCATGGTCGGCCTGGTTCACTTCGTCGCTGACGTGAATCACGATCGCTACCGTACGATGCACGGGCCGGCCCAGAATTTCTTGGCGCGCCGCGCAGCTCGGCAAAAGGCTCGACGTAACGACCCCGATTGCAAATAAGACTCGTTTCATGGTCGACGCGCTGCTTTCGATACACCGCATGCGAGGCGAATGCCATTCGGGATCGAGCAGACTGGCCCCTAGCCACGCTTCGGGCAATACTGCCGCGTCGCATGGGTCGTTGCTGGTTGATGATGTTTGGCTTGGTGGGGATTGCGGTTTCATGCGCTGGTCGAGCCGCTGAAACGGTGAACGACCAGCCGCCGAATGCGAGCAGCTTCGCTTGCGGCGAGGAGACCTGTGACTCGTCTCAGTATTGCGTCTACCCAGCTTATGGCTGCATCGCGATCACGCCGGATGGTGGCGTTTGCCCGCCCGGCACCTTGCTCACCGCGCCCAACGGTTCGATCGGCGGTGCGTGCCTTTCTCCCGAGCCCGAACCGGCGTGCATGTCGCTCAGTCCCGGCGCAGGTTCCTTCGATTGCTCGGGCGGCGATGCCGGAATCGAATGCGACAGCGTGAATGCGCCAATTCCCGACCGCTGCGGCCGCATCTGTCGTTCGATTTGCGGCTGAGTGTTATAATTCGCGCATGCGCATCGCCGCTGGACGCGAGTTGCGCCTCGAAAAGTGACCGCGTGGACGAAGTATCGCTCATAAACCGGAGAAGAAGGGGGCCCATGCCTCGTTCAACTCGTTCACTAGGTTTGTCAGTTCATTGGTTCACGGTGACTTGCTTGTGCGCGCTCGGCGCCTGCGCGCGTAAATCAGCGACCACGACGCAAGAGAGCGCGTCTGGAGCGGCCGCGTCGAACAGCGCGCCGACCTCCGCGTCATCGGCTCCGTTTTCGCCTCCATCCGCGGCGCCGACGGCGACGCGGCCCCGGCTCGAGAAGTTTCCGATTCCCGGAGCAACCGCGCCGGTGTCGCTCGATTTCATTTTCTTCGAACCGAACCGAGCTCGCGTTTGGGTTCCTGCTGGCGGCAGCGGCAGCGTGGATGTGTTCGACTTGGGCAAACGAGAGTTCGCGCGCATCGAAGGGTTTGCGACGGCGGAACACGAAGCTCACGGTAAGAAACGCGTCATGGGTCCGAGCTCCGGCGCGGTCGGCGACGGCGTGGTTTACGTCGGCAATCGCGCGAACAAACAAGTGTGCATGGTCGACACTCAAACGCTGAAGCAAGGCGCGTGCGTCGAGCTCGCCGCGCCGCCGGATTGCGTCGAATATGTGGCGCGGTCGCGCGAAGTATGGGTAACGACGCCTAGCGCTCACTCGCTCGCAATCATCGAGACGGCCGCGGGCGCAAAGTTCGGCGCTGTGTCCACGCTGTCGATGCCGGGCGAACCAGAGGGCTACGCAGTCGACGAGCCACGCGGGCTCTTCCTCACGAACCTCGAAGACAGAGGCTCGACGCTCGCGGTTGACGTGAAATCGCGCTCGATCAAGAGCACGTGGGAGGCGGGCTGCGGACCGGACGGGCCGCGCGGAATCGCGGTTGATTCGGCGCACTCGTTCGTGTTCGTGGCTTGCACCGATCACGTGCAAGTTCTGGATTCGGCGAACCGCGGTGCGCGCCTCGGCGTGCTGGATACCGGCGCAGGGCTCGATAACATCGACTACGTGCCGAGCACGGGCTCGCTTTACGCAGCGGCGGGCAAGGCCGCGCGGCTCACGATTGCGCGTCTCGAAGGTCACGGCGAGCTCAAAGTGATCGCGAGCGTGGCGACGGCGCCCGGCGCGAGAAATGCAGTCGCGGATGCGAAAGGCAATGTCTACTTGACTGACGGGCAAGGGGCGAACCTGCTGCGCGTCGCTGCACCGGAGTAAACGGTGATAAAGACCAAAG
>DASYCL010000958.1:0-1907 GCA_036500245.1 Polyangiaceae bacterium
CGCGCCCGAGGGCGGCAAGAGCGGCGTGCCGGTTTTGGGGCCGCAGGCGACGAGCAGCGGCACACTCAGCGCGAGCACTCGGAATAGCGGTGCTGATAGACGGGGCTGAACCGACACGATCTCCTCCAGTGCCGCCGCAGCCAAGAGCCGCAGCGGCGCGATTTGGGTAGCTAAAGCTGTAAGTGTCGTTACTTCGCGCTGTGATCACAGTTCCGGCATGGGCCTGTACATCCGCTCATCGGGAGCGCAGCTCCCGCCCGCCTGAGTGAATCCAGACGGGGGCCCACCACAGGTTTCGGGGCTCCGACCCCGAAACGAGCGACGCGGTCTCGCCGAAAGCGTGAATTTTCCGAAACTTCGTCTCAGCGTGACGCGCAGGAGCACCCCCAAAAAATGGAAGCGCGTGCTGAAGCGGTGCGGAGGGCTGTCGAGTGCCGGCTTAGCGCCCGATCAACGAGTGCACGCGTGCGGCGTAGGGGCTGTCCGCGTGGGTGGCGAGGAAGCGATCGGCGGCGGCGTTCGCCGCAGCCTGGTTGCCCGATTTGAGTAAGGCTTCGATGCGCACCACGCTGGCTTCTTGAGTCAAGCGGCCATGCGGGAAGTTCTTGCGGTACGCGTCGAGTTTTTGCAGTGAGTCGGCCGCGTTGCCGGCCGCGAGCGCGCTCTTCGCGCTCTTGATCGCCGCGACTTCGTCGGCCAAGGATGGCGCTGACGAAGCGGGCGCCGCGTGTGCCGAATCCGAACTCGAGCTGTCCGGCAAGGTCGGCAGATCTTCGAGCTTCGTTACTTGGGCCGAATCCGCGTTCGGCGCGGGCTGTGCGGTGTTCTGCGCCGCAAGGCTCGGCGTGACGGGCTCGGGCGCCGGCTCGACGAGCGCAGGCGGCGTCACTTGACGCACGGGCTCTGCTTGCGGCGCGTGCGGGCGAAGCAGCAGGAACGCCGCGACCGACGCACCCACCGCAGCGATGCCCGCGATGCTCCATTTGAGCGCCGCGCGCGAAGCGACCTTCGGCGCGCTCGGCGACGAAGCCGCGGACGATGGTTCGCTCACCGTGCCGGCCGCAAGCGCGACGCCGAGGCCAGCCAAGATTCGACGCCGACTGTCACCGCTCGGACCTTCGCTCTTCGCGAGGCGAAGCAGATCGGCCTCCAGCGGATCGGTCCCTGATTCATCGAGCAACCGCGTCAGATCTTTCATCACAAAGCTCCTCGCCGAAAATCATGCTTCGCCCGATAACGGGTGACGGCATCCTGGAAGGCTTTTCGCGCGCGTCTGAGGCGCGAGCCAACCGTGCCGAGTGGGATGCCGATCGCGTCGGCGATCTCGTAGACGGACATTTCTTCAATCTCGAACAGAACGAACACCGAGCGCAAATCTTCCGGCATGCTCTCCATGACCTGATCGAGCAGAGCACGAGCACGCAGTTGATCGGCCAATTGATCTTGCGTCACGACCGGATCTTCCGGCACGTGCGCGAGGTTCTCGTACGCTTGCTTCCTACGATGGATCGAGCGCCGCGCATTGGCAGCGACGCGCGCGGCGGTCGCGAAGAGAAAACTTCTTTCTTTATCGACCGGCACTTCGTCGAGCTTTTGCGCAGCGACGAGGAACACTTGCTGCGCGGCGTCGTCCGCGTCGGCCGCGGGCACGCCAAAGCGCCTCAAGCAGCGCCAAACGAAATCCAAATGCGTGGTCGCGACCCGACGTAAGCGGTCCGGATTGCGGACCACCGGCATCTCGTCCGAGAACTCCAGTTCGACGTCGTCTGACAAATCCAAGCCCGCACTTACAGTTACGCCAGAAGCCGGCGGGGGCTCGTGTTCGCTGTCATTCGCCACTGGTTGCGCCCACGCCATCCATCATGCGGTTTCCGAACTCGGTCCGCTTGATCACAAAAAACGCGCGC
>DASYCL010000959.1:0-5485 GCA_036500245.1 Polyangiaceae bacterium
AAGGCGACGAGCCGCGCTTGGTCGAGCTCGATCTCAGCGCCGGCGCACCGGAGACGATCGACTCCGGCACGCTGTTTCACTTGTCGGCCGGGCAAAGCTACACCGGGCTCGTGCGCGCCATCGAGCGCGCCACGAAAGACGACAAAGTGCGCGGTGTGTTCGTGCGCCTCGGCGAAGCTTCGTTCGATCTCGCGGAGAGCGAAGAGCTTTCAGCGCTCCTCGCGAAAGTGCGCGCCAAAGGCAAACCCGTCGTGTGCCACGCCCACGAGCTGAACAATGCGAGCGCGCTCCTCGCCGAGCGGGGCTGCAGCAAGCTTTGGCTGAGCCCCGCCGGCGAAGTGTCGACGATTGGGATTGCCGCGCAGATGGTCTATTTCCACGGCATTTTCGAGAAGCTGAAGATAGACGTCGATTTCCTGCACATGGGCAAATTCAAGAGCGGCGCCGAACCGCTCACGCGCGACGGCCCGAGCGAAGAAGCCCGCACCTCACTGATCGAAACGCTGGCAGCGATTCGCGGCGCTTGGCTCGGCGAGAGCAACGAGATGCGCAAAAACGACGGCTTGCCGAGCGCGCTCGAACACGGTCCGTGGAGCGCGGGTGAAGCCCGCGAGCACGGGCTGATCGACGAAATCGGCTTCGACTCGGAGGCGCTCGAAGCCGCGAAGAAAGAAGCCAAAGTCAGCGCCAACGAAGCGAGCTTCGGGCCGCGCGCGAAGAGCGGCGGCGGGCTCGACATCGGCGAGCTCGTCCGCGTGCTCTCCGGCAGCTCGAGTTCGAGCTCGAGCAAACCGCACATCGCCGTCGTGCCGGCCGAAGGCGCGATCACGATGGAGTCCGGCGGTCCTCTACAACAGGGCGGCATCACCGCGCGCGCTCTCGGCAAGACCTTACGCCGCATGCAGCACGACGACGCGGTGAAAGCCGTCGTTTTGCGCATCGATTCGCCGGGTGGCTCGCCGCTCGCGAGTGATTTGATTTGGCACGAGATGATGGAGCTGCGGAAGAAAAAGCCGATCTTCGTCTCGGTCGGTAACATGGCGGCGAGCGGCGGCTACTACATCGCGTGTGCCGGCCAGCGCGTGTTCGCCGATCGCACGAGCATCGTCGGATCGATCGGCGTGTTCGGCGGCAAGATCAACGTCGCGCCCGCGCTCGAGCAATTCGGCGTCCACGCCGAAACGTTCGCGGCGAGTCCCGAGCCCGGTGCAGCCGAGCGCGCCGCGTTCAATTCGCCGCTCACCCCCTGGGACGACGCGACTCGCGAGCGTGTGCGCCTGCAGATGCAAAGCATCTACGATTTGTTCATCGCGCGCGTCGCGCACGGCCGGCACATGGACGTCGACAAAGTGCGCGCGTCCGCCGAAGGTCATATCTGGAGCGGCGATCAAGGCCTCGAACGCGGCTTGATCGACGAAATCGGAGGCCTCAACGAGGCGATCGCGGCAGTACGCAAAGCGGCGCACCTCGATGCGGACGCGCCGGTCAGCGTCGAAGGCGGCCGCGAGAGTTTGCTCGACAGCTTACTGCTCGGCGACGACGCGAGCGATGCCGACGCAGCCGAAGCGTTCGCTCGCTTGAGCACTGCGCCGAGCGCGCGCTTGCTCGACGAGCTGCCTGTGGAACTGCGTTCAGCTTTGAGCGGCTTCGCGCCGCTCGCCGAGCACGAGCACGTCGCGGTGGCATTGCCGTTCGCGCTTTCGATCCGCTGACGCGCGAACTCGCGCCCGCTGAACGCACGGCCGCTCGCGGCAGCTGACCGCGCGCGAGATGAGAGGCTCAGAGATCAATGCGCGCTGTGTTCGTACTCATCCGCGTGCGGGCCATGAACATCGTGGGCGTGTTCGTGTTCGTGGGCCGGGGTCTTCACGATCGCCGAGAGCCAGATGCGCGCGCCGCGCTGCCAAACACCGAATAAAAGCAGCGCGCCGAGTGCGATCGCAAAACGCAAACCTGGCATGCTCGCGCTGAGTGCCCCGTCGAGCGGCGCGCTCGAGACGTGCAGCAAATTGCTGAGCCAGGCCACGGCCACGCAAATCGCGGTCACGAGCGCGCGCTGTTTCAGTGTTACGCTTTTTCGCACCAGCAGCGGTCCTAGCGTCACGAACAAGAGCTCGGCACCGGACGAAACCCCGAGCGAAGCGAGGCCCAGCGCGACGAGCAATGCGGCAGGCGCCGCGATTGGTGCCACGTTCGCGACCAGCGCAAAAAGCCCGAGCTCGAGCAGCGACCCAGACAAACCGCGACTCTGCGCCGAAGCCGGCACCGCGGACAGCAGCGCGCCGAGCAGCGCGCCTAAGATCAACCAAGGGCCGGAGCGCGCAAGCACTTGCGACATGCGTGCAAACCAAGCAGGGCGAACGAGATCCGCTTCCGCGTCGGGCGGCGCGGGCAAGAGCGCAAGTCCAAGCGCGCTCACCCCGACGCGCAGCGCCGTGCTCGTGAAACCATAAAGCGCGATCCCGAGTAACAGCGCGTCCGCGCCGAGCGGCGCCGCCGGCAACATGGCGAGCGCCGATTTGGAGCCGCGATCGGCGAGCCGGAGCGACAGCGCGGCCGCCGCGAGGCCGACCAACACGACGAGCGACACGCGCTCCGCCAAAGACAATAAGCGCTCGCTGAACAGCCACGTCGCGGGATCCGCATCGCGCTCGACACCGAGAAAGCTCACCGCGACGCCCCCGAGCGCAACGACGAGATCGAGTGTGCGCGCGACGACGCTGCGCGGCGGCTGCTCGGTCAAATCGTGCGTGACCACGTGCAGCAAGAGACCAGCCGCAATCGCCGAGATGATCGGCGAAAAATGTTCGATCGTTCGCGCCGCGACCAAGCTCGACAGTGCGATGCCGAAGACGATCGCGAGCGCGAGACCACACGAGCGCATGATCGCCGCGCGCGGCCCGAACGTGACTCGATAAGCCAACGCGACCACCGCGATCAGCGGCACTGTGTGCGCGGCGAGCGCAACCACCACGTCGAGGTGCGAACCTGTCGCGGGCGGCATGCGCGTGTAGGTGCCGAGACCGATGCCGTCCGCGACGTGGTGAATCACCAAACCCCAATATCCAGCCTCGAGCACCGCGGGCGCCGAGCGGCCACTGGTCGAGTGTTGCCCCACGAAATGCGCGAGCGCGGGCGTGAACCAGCCCGCCAAGAAAAGCAAAATCGAAATCGGACCGAGCTCGAACAGCGCTTCCGGCAAGAGGTGCGTGATCACGACGGCGATGGCGGCGACCGTGGCGAACGTGCGCATGTAGCCGAGCACGCCGCGAGAGCTCGGCGCGAACGACAAAGCCGCGCCCAACATCACGGACGAGACAGCGACGAGAATGGCCAGTAACACGCGAGGGCCTCGGTCTAGTACGGAGCCCCGGGTTCACCAATTCGCCCGCAATTTGCGGCGTTTTTGTGCGCGAAAGCCGTAAACTTCCGGAAACGCGCAATCGATTGGCGGCCCTCGGAACTGGCGTAGACTACGCGACATGCTCACTCAAATCGCAAAGCTTTCGTTCGCAGGGGCCGTGTGTGCAGCGCTCGCAGTGGGCTGCCACTCGACCTCGTCGTCCACCGCCGATCAGGCGGCGCCCGCTGCCGCGCCGGGCAGCAAAACCGAAGCCAAGGCCGTGGAAGTCACGGTGCAACAAGTAGCGAGCTACGCCAAAGACAAGAGCGCGACGGTCTTCGACGCCAATGATCCGGACACGCGCAAGGAATTCGGCGTCGTGCCGGGTGCCGTGTTGCTCGCGAGCCACAAGGACTATCCGCTGACGCAACTGCCAGCGTCGAAGAGCGACAAACTCGTGTTTTATTGTGGTGGCACGCAGTGCCGTGCGTCCGATGCTGCGGCGGCGCGTGCCGCTTCCGCCGGCTACACGGACGTGAACGTGATGCGCGCCGGCATTCGCGGTTGGAAAGACGCGGGCATGCCGACCAGCGCTGCGCCGCAAAGCTGAACCTTCCGGCGCGCAGAACCTTTGCGCAAGTGGGCTGCCGCGAGGCGCCCCTGAAACCCAAACCTAGGATGAACGCGAGCCGCTACGTTGCGGCTCGCTTCGTTTTGTCTCGCCGCGTTTCCGCGACCAAGCCTTCTCGCGCACGACGCCCGCGCGCAACAGCTCGACCCGCACACTTTGCGTCGTGCGATCTTCGAGCGCAGCATGCAGCCCGCCGATGCTCTCGAGCTTTGCGATCCGCACCGAGCAAAAGCCCCGACTCGGCTGCAAGCAACGACACGATTCGTGCTGGCGGGCGCGAGCACGACTGGTAGAACGCGCACAGTGACGAGCAGCGCGCCCGAGTATCGAGACATTGAAGTGACGCCGCCCGCCGGCGTAACACTCGAATATCCGCCGCGGGCGATCGTACGAATTTCCGTGCGCATCTCCTCGCGCGCGCAAGCACTGCTGGCTGTGCCACGCATCGCACTGTTCGTCGCGGTGCTCGGCTTGATGCTGCTGTCGTGGCGCTATCACGTGTTCTTCTTCTTTTGGCTATTCGGCTTGCCGTTCTTGCGCTGGCTGCGCGGCGGACCGAGCGAAACCTCGATCGTCGTGCGCGAACGCGAGCTCGAGCTCGAGTCGAGGCAATGGCCCCTTGGACCGTTGGTGTTGGCGCGCAACGAAGTCGCCAAAGTCGAGATCGGGCACGGCGGCCTGACACGCGCGAACCAGCGCGCGCTCGTGCTCACCCTGAAAGACAAACGCAGAGGCGCACTCTTCGTCGGGCTCTCGGCGGAACAGGCGGAGTTCGTCTACGGCGGGCTACAGCGCTGGCTCGTCGGAGATTTTTAGGGGGTTTGCGCGGTGCGACGCGCTAAAGTCGCGGGAACGAAGGTGAAGCGCGCGCTCGAGGCTCCCGGATTCACGCTGTTCGACACTGCGGTCGGTCGCTGCGGCTTGGTCTGGGGAAAGCGCGGTTTGCGCGCCGTGCATTTGCCTGGAGCGCGAGTCGCCGAAACGCGAGCGCGCTTGCTCGCACGTTTCCCCGACGCGGAAGAGCTGCCGCCGCCGCCCGTCGTGCAGCGTGCGATCGATCGCATCGTCACGCTACTACGCGGTGAAGTTGCGGATTTGAGCCAGATCGAGCTCGACATGAGCGGCGTGCCCGCGTTTCACCAGCGCGTCTACGAACACGCGCGCATGATCGCGCCCGGCGCCACGCTTTCATACGGCGAAGTCGCGACGCGCGTCGGCTCGCCCGGTTCGGCGCGCGCCGTCGGCCAAGCACTCGGACGCAATCCGTTCGCGATCGTCGTGCCGTGTCATCGCGTGCTCGCCGCCGGCGGAAAAATCGGCGGATTTTCCGCGACTGGCGGCGTCGACACCAAGCGCAAGATGCTACGCATCGAACAAGCCCAGCGAAGCTTGTTCGATGGCGACGGCGCGCTCGCCTTCGATCCCGCGCTCGCGATCGAAGCCATCTCGGCCGCGGATCCCAAGATGCGCAAATTGATCGGGTGCATCGGCCCATGCCGCTTGCAGCTCCG
>DASYCL010000960.1:0-3743 GCA_036500245.1 Polyangiaceae bacterium
GACCGCGCGGCGAGCGATGGTGTTGCTTTATGGCGGCGTCGGCCACGCCGTCGACGTTGCTGGCGACACTTACGATTTCAGCGATTGGCGCGCACAACCGGTGCGCGGCGTCGACGACGCGCTGCCCATCGTCGGAGGCGCGCTGCGCGTCCCGCGCGTGCTGCATCTCCTGCGTTACGAGCGCACCCCGCGCGCAACGGTCCGGCTCACGCGCAGCAACCTCATGCTGCGCGACGGCTATCAATGCCAATATTGTGCGCGCCGCCCGGGGCATCGCGAGCTGAACGTCGATCACGTCTTGCCGCGCTCGCGTGGCGGCGAGGACAGCTGGGACAACCTCGTCGTGTCCTGCCGCAGCTGCAATTTGAAGAAAGGTCGACGCACGCCGGCCGAAGCGGGCATGAATCTGCTGACCGAACCCAAACGCCCGCGCTGGTCGACGGCAAAGCAAATCCTGCTCGTGATGCGCGAGCCATTCGAAGAGTGGCAGCCGTTCCTGAAAGCGGGCTGAACCGAATTTTTTCAGCGAAATTCGGTTTTTTTTGGGGTTCCACTGAAACGCGCGCAGAGCGGCGATGGAGCCGCTAGTATCCGGCGGCATGCGAGTCGCACGCTCTTTTTACGCCCTTCCGATCCTCTCCGTGCTCGGTCTCGGTGCCTGCGGTGGAAGCCCGCCACCAGCGGCGAATGCACCCACAGCACCCGCCGAAAGTGCGCCCGCGCCGACTGACAGCGCCGCTCCAACGTCGAGCAAAGCTCCCGAAGAAGATGGTTGGGCCGGCGAAAACGCGGCCAAGAACGGCGACACCAAGCCGGCGGCCGCAGCCAGCGCCGCGGCAGCGCCAGCTCCGAGCGACGGCAAAGGCGTCGAAACGCGCACGATGGACGTCATTCGCCAAGCAGTGATGGACAACCGGAAGGCCGCGCGCAAATGCTACGAAGACGCACGCAAAGATCTCAAAGATCTCAAAGGCGACGTCACGATTCACTTCGTGATCGATCCTGAAGGCAACGTGAAGTCCGCCGAGCTCAACCAAGAGCGGTCGACACTCAAATCGCCGGCTGTCGTGAATTGCGTGATCGGCGTGATCAAGGGCATCAAATTCCCGAGGTCCTCGCGCGCGATGGAAACCAGCACGAACTACCCATTCAATTTCACGCCCTGAGTCGCGACGGGCCGGCGTAAATTCAGTGGTTACCGCGTTTCCAAGGCGAAGCCTGCTGCCAAGCACGCCGAGCGAAGACCCGTACAGCGCGTTACTCAGCGGCACGCGCGCGATTCACCGCGAGCATCGCGTGCTACGCGAAAGCTGGCTGAACGAGCTCAAACTCGAGAACAAAGACGATGTCCTGTTCGAGTTCGAGGTGCTGCTCAAGGCCACCGCCTGCTTCTCGAACCCACGCAACCATCCCGGCCCCCCGCGCCGCGCCTTGGTCGTCACGCAAGACTTTCGCTTCGCCCTGCAGGCGTACCACGACGGCCTGGAGCGGGCGATTCAGCTCGCCCGGCAACTCCTCGGGTCGCTCGATCGCGCCTTCGTATTCCACCGCTATCTCGAGACCGTGCTGCCCGAGGACAACGCGCGCACGCGTCTCTTGACGCAAGGCGCGCAGCAAAACACGCCGCAGGAAAGCCTGGTCACGCTGCGCCACGGCCTCACGTCGGCGAACGAAGTACTGGAAGGCATGCTGCGCACGCCGCGCGTTTCGTTTCGCCTGTTCCACGCGATGCTCGCCTCCGTGTACCGCGAGATCGATCGCAGCGCGTTCTTCAATCCGCTGAACGCCCTGGAATTTCGCCCGGAATTCGATCGCATCAAATCCGCTCAAGTGCTCGATTTGATCCGTAGCGTGCCCGGCGCGGAAGCACATCGGTTGGTTGCGCTGACGTTCCTCTCGCTGTTTCGCATGCTGCGTTACTTGTCGCTACTCGGGCGCATCGCCGGCGATGTCGAACGGCGGCGTCAGCAAATCGGCAGCACCTACATGGTGCTGAGCGTGCTCCGTTCGGATGCGCGCGCTCTCAGCGACTATTTGCGGCAGAACTCCGGGCTGCTGCTGGCCGAAGGTTTCGAACGAGATTTGATGGCGCTCGAGGCGTCGCAGATCCGCGGTCGCTCGGCACTGCTGCGCGCCGGTGGTCACCGTTTGATCGGCATTCGCAGCGCGCTCGAAGGTATCGCCGGCAGCTTGCGGCTCGAGATGCGTCGCGCGTTTCAGCACGATTTACCAGCTCTTGACGCGGCCACCCGCGCAGCCGAACTCCGCCAGCGCGTCGATGTCTGCGTCGAGAACTTGCGCCCGGCGCTGCAGAACGCGGTGCTCTTTCTCGGCAAGGCGCTCGGCGCCAGCCTGGAGGAGGGCGGCGTATTCGACGACCAAGCCGCCCGTCGCGAGACGAGCGAACGGCTACGGCGCGACGTCTGGATGTTCGCGCAAATCGTGCGCGCGTTCTCGAGCAAGGCGCAGCATTCACCAGCCGAAGATCGCTGGGCCGCAGTGTACAACTTTCAGTACGTGCGCGAGTTCCTGGCTTACTTTCGTGCGATGGGTTACCCGCTTCTGCGCTCCACGGACTACCCGCGCTTCGACGCGTTCATGGCCGCGATGTCGGGCCTCGAGGACACCGATCTCGTCGATCCTTCGCGACTCGAAGCCGCCATCGACGAATGCGTCGCGTTTCACGGCTTCTTGCTGCAACTCTTCGAGGACATCTCGAAGCGCGATGAACTCGCGGGCCTCGCCTTCGATCGGCGCGCCGCTGCTGGCTCTCTTCGTCTCTATCTCGGCGAGTGACGAATCACCGCTAGGGTGAGAACACTCGCTCGAATCAGGCGAAACACTCGGGATCCGCTCACACCAAGCGCGCTCACTGGAGCGAGGCTTGGTTTGCCCGCGCGCGCCCAAGAATGCGCGCGCCGGGCAGATTGGCCCGAGCGCGCCAGTTTCCGGGCGCGCTCGAGTTTGCGGGCCAGCTCATCGATTCGCGGACGCCCGCGCTCCGATGGAGCCAGCCCGATCAGGGCTCACGCCTTCTTGGCGGCCTTCTTGCGCTTCTTGGCGCCCTTTTTCCCGGCCTTGCGCTTCGCAGTGCGCTTCTTCGCAACTTTCGGCGCCTTCTTGGCAGCGGGTTTCTTCGCGGACTTGGTACGGGTCTTTTTTGCAGCCATTTCGATATGCCTCCCAGCATTCGGACCTTGGTCATGACGACCTCAATCCGAGGGTATGTTGCAAGACGTATATTGCCACCTATTGTGATGTGTCAACGAAAAAAATTCACTTGCGATCCTTGGTAGCCCAAAGAACAGCGGGAGACAGGGTCGCACACGTTGCAGACAGCGCACTTGTTTAGTGCTTTTCCAGGACCCGGAAAAGCCCGCTGTGTCGGTCGGCTGGCCTACAAAAAACTGTGTCAACACGTGCAGTTGACGGCCACCGCCGGGTGCCCTAGTCGGATCACAGCGGACGCGCCAATTCGCTCCGCAGCTGACGAGATCCCATGAATTTTTCGAGCCTGCTCCGCCCCACAAGTTTATTTTTACTTTTGTCCCTCAGCCTCAGCGCGTGCGGTTACTCGCAAGAGGAATGGGACCAAAAGACCCGCGAGAACGAGAGCCTCCAGAACCAACTTAAAGCGCAGACCGAAGCGCACAAGAAGAGCCAGTCCGACTACGAAGAGGCTGTCCAAGAGATCGACACGCTGAAGAAGCAACTCGCCGATCGCGGCGCGAACCTCGACAACC
>DASYCL010000961.1:0-6675 GCA_036500245.1 Polyangiaceae bacterium
ATAACTGCCAGCAGGCAATGACGTCGTGAACGTGCGCGCGAGTGCTACGGCTCCGCGATTGATCACGACGAAGCCCTTGTCGCCGCGGCCGAACGCCAGTTGGTCGACGCCCTGGCTCCAATAGTTCGTGACGCTGTCCGCGCCGACCATCGCTTTGCGGAACGCGAGCAGTGGCGCGATGAACGGATCGCGGTGCTGGCAAACCCAAGTGCCGATCGCCGCCGTCGTCGGGTCCGGCGCGCAGTTCGGCGTGGTGCTGCCCGGCGCGTAGATCGAACTAGTGTGCCCCATGGTATCCGACGGCGGACCCAAGTCGAAATTCGAGCGACTGAACGCGTAGCTCGACATCAACGACGGATAACCGTACGGGTACGCGAGCAGAAACACTGTCGCGAGATTGTAGTTCACGCCGTCTTGATAATAGATCGGGCCCATTTGCCGTTCGGTGTCGTGATTCGTGGTGAACACCACCGCTTGGTTGCTCGGCAGCGCGGGCATCGTGCTCGAAAGTGTCGAAAAGACGCTCAGATCGCCGCCCACGAATTGATCGAACAGCGCGCGATATTGAAAATCGGTGATCGACACGGCTTGTCCGCTCGCGGCGCCGACCAGGGTGTAGTCAGTCGCGCGGATCGCCTCCGAGCCACTGTCGATCACTTCGAAAAAGAAAAACGGCTCGTGCCCTTTGCCCGCGTGTTGATTCACGCGCGACACGATCGCGTCGAGATCCGCCGGATACATGTGCTTCGCCGAGTCGACGCGAAATCCGGCCACGCCGATGTCGGTCAGTGCCGACAAATAGTCCGCGAGTTTTTGGCGCACGGCGTCGTCTTCGGTTCTGAGATCGGCGAGGCCGCTGAGCTCGCATGTGCGCACGTGATCCGCGTCGCCCGCGTAGTCGGTGTCTTGAATCGCGCATGGCGGTTGGTGGAAATTGTCGATCGTGTACGTGCCGGGATAGTTGTACTTCGTGTACGCCGTGCCGCTCGAACCGGTGCCGCTGAGCTGCCCGGTCATGTGGTTGATCACTGCGTCCACATAAATACCGACGCCGACGCGCGCGCAACGCGCGACCATGTCTCGAAACTCGGCTTCGGTACCGCTGCGGCTTTGCGCGAGCGAATAGCTCACGTTTTGATAGCGCTGCCACCATGGGAAATGCGAAGCCGCGATCACGGCGTGTTCGCTCGGCGGCGATACCTGAACCGCGGCAAAACCAGCGGGCCCAAGGTAGTTCTCACACTCTTGTGCGATGTCGGTCCACTTCCACTCGAACAAATGCACGAACACTCCGCCCGCTGGCGGCGGACCCGAAATCAGTGGCGCCGCGCCTGCCGCGCCGGCGTTCGTGGCCCCGCTTCCCGCCGAACCGGCATTGGCGCCGCCTGCGGCAGTCGTGCCCGCGTTGCCTCCGCTCGTGTTCGCAGTGCCGCTCGCACCAGCGATCACGCTGCCGCTGGCGCCCGTGTTCGCGCCGTCTTGCGTTGGTGGCGCGTCCGAGCCGGTGCCGCAAGCAGCCATTGCCCAACCAAGCGCCACGATCAATCCGAGTTTCTTGTTCACGGAATTTCCAGACACTCTTCTTGTCGTGCCCGGCTTCGTCAAACCAAATCACGGTAAAACTCCGCAATTTACCGGATAAAACCTCAGATTCGCGACAGAAGCAGTGCGCGCGAACACACGCGGTCACGGCGCGATTTGCGCTTTGCTTGGCTTTTATTTGGTTGGGGCGCCGTCGGCGGCGCGTCCCGTCGATGGTTGAATCGCGCGCGTTACTTGTCGAACGAGGTGTGTTGCATTTCCAACTTCAGTTGCACCGGTTTGAAGTTACAGGTGCTCACTTCGGGTCGGCTGATTTGAAGTTGCGTTTGCAACTTCAGTCGCACGAAGCAGAGCCGTGTGCAGCAAGCGCGACGGCGCGCTTCGAACTGCGTATTTCGAATTCGTCTGGCAGCCGCGCTCGAGCGCTGCGCAGGGAGCACGGCACGCCGGTAGCAAGCCGAGTGCCGCGCGGGAATCCGGCCCGAAACTCGGGATCGTGCGGCTCGCTGGCCTCGCACTACGCAAGATCCGTAGCCCTCGCGCGTACTTAAATTGTCAGCCGGCCCGCCATACACTGGAGCTGTACGGCTGATTGGTAAGCCGTGTTACATTCCTCAAATCCGGGTTTTTGAGCCGTGCATGCGATGAATTCCGAGCAACTCACCGAACTCGATCAAGACCGAGCCGAGGTTAACGACTTCTCCGGCAGCGCGCGCGCCTACCTCATCGTGCATGGTCCCGACCGTGCGGATGTGGTCGAAGTGCCAATCGATCGCGAAACCGTGATCGGTCGCGGCGCCGATGCCCACGCCGTGATCGATGACGCGCGCGTGTCGCGCCGTCACGCGCGACTGCGCTGGGCCGACGGTTCGCTCTTCATCGACGATCTCGGCAGCCGCAATGGCACGAACCTCAACGGCGAAGTTTTGCAGAATGAGTCGCGCAAAGCGCGCGGTGGCGATTGCATCCGCTTGGCCGGCCGCGAGATCACCGTCGCGATCGTGTCGATGAACGAGCCCGCAGCGGCGAACGACGAACGCCCGGAGCCGCCCAGCAGGCCCGTGAGTCGTCCGCACCACAACGCGCCGCAGCGCGACATGCCGGACAGCGTGGTGATCGCTGAGCCGAGCATGGCGCGCATGTTCGGCTTCACGCGCCGGGTGGCCGCGACCAGCACGACGGTGCTGATCCTCGGTGAGACCGGCGCCGGCAAAGAAGTCGTGGCGCAACAAATCCACGCCTGGAGCTCGCGTCACGATCGGCCGTTCGTGCGCGTGAACTGCGCGGCGTTACCGGAAACGTTGGTCGAGAGCGAGCTCTTCGGTCACGAGCGCGGCGCGTTCACCGGCGCGGAACGCCGTAAAATCGGCTTCGCCGAGGCCGCGCACGAAGGCACGCTGTTCCTCGACGAGATCGGCGAATTGTCTCTGCCCGTGCAAGCCAAGCTGCTCGCGATGCTCGAAAATCGTGCGATCGTGCGGCTCGGCAGCACGGTCGAAACGCCGGTCAACGTGCGCGTGATCACCGCGACGCATCGAAACCTCACCGAAGAAGTGAAGAAGGGCACCTTCCGCGAGGATCTCTACTATCGCATCGGCGTGGTCGTGATTCGCGTGCCGCCGCTGCGCGAGCGGCCGTCGGAGGTGACGCTCTTGGCGAAACTTTTCGCCAAGCGCTTCGGTGCGCAAAGCGGTTTCGGCGAAGCGACGATCGCGGCGGACGCTGCTGCCGCGCTCGTCGCGCACCAATGGCCGGGCAACATCCGCGAGCTAAGAAACGCGATCGAGCACGCCGTGCTCTTGACCGAAGACGGCGTGATCCGTCGCGAACACCTGCCCGAGACCGTGCTCGGGGGCGCGGTGAGCGCTGGTTCCGCGTCGGCCTCGCGCAGCGCGGGCTCGCGCGCCGGCGGAGTACGCGCCGCGCTGGCCGAAGTCGAACGCGCGTCGATCGAAGAGGCGCTGCGAGCCGAGGGCGGCAATCGCACGCGCGCGGCGCTCAAGCTCGGCATTTCGCTGCGCTCGCTTTTGTACAAACTCGAAAAGTACGGCATCGGGCGCTGAACGCCGGCAGCGCGCCGCTTTTTTGAGCCGCGATTTGCTCTAAATTTTCGGGTCCGCGTCAGCTCGCGCGTTGTCACTGCTCGGGCTTCGCTGTAGATCCTCGGTGTGTCCGCTTCGCTTCGTGCGTTGGTTTGCTTGGGCCTCGTCGTGAGTCCGGGAGTCGCGTATGCAGAGGCTCTGCCGAAGGCTCAGCCGGCAAAGCCGAAAAGGGCAACTCCAACCAAAAAAGAAGCCGCCGCCGCGAAACCCAGCGAGGCCGCGCCGGTGAGCGACTCGGCGAGCAAGCCTGCAGCGAGCTCGACTGACGCGAAAGACGCGAAAGACGTGAAAGACGCGAGCAGCTCGGGCAGCGATGCGAGCGCGAACACCGCGCCGGAGAACGCCGCGCCGGAAAACGCGACACCGAAGCCGCCCGAGCCGCCGACGGTGCGTGTTTACATGCGGAGCGGGCTCGAGCCGCTGGTGTTTTCGGCGCGCGCGAAGCACGACACCGGCACGCCGACGTGGTGCGCGGCGCCGTGCGATCAAAAACTATTACCTGGGGATTATCAGCTGAAGCTGAACGGCGTCGCGGTCGAAGGTTCGGTCGCGCTGAAGCGACCGGGGACGCTCGAAGGCAAGCTCGAATCACACGAAAACGGGCGTGAGGGAGGCTGGCTCGCGCTGAACGTGGGCGGCATCTTGGGCGGCGTGTTCATCACCGTCGCCGCCCTCGGCGGTCCGAGCTGGACATACGTGGCCGGCGGCGGCCCGCTGCTCACGGGCGGAGCGATTTTCGCGCTCACCTATCGCTCGGATCGTGCGACCGTGAGTTTTGCTCCGAACGATCCAGTGGATGTTCGCTGGCTGCCAGCGCCGATCCCAGCCGATGTGAACAGCAGCGGGCCTTCGCACAGCGCGGATTGGGATCGCCCGCGCTTCGGCGACGCCGCGCGCGGGATTGGGTTTCGCGTTACGTTTTGAAGTGAGCGACTCAAGGTCCGCCCGAGTTGTCGCCGCCGAAGCGATGCACTACGCCGATCGTGAGCTGTTGTTGGTCGAAGCCGCCGTCGAGGATCGGCAAAGTGGTGAGCGGTTTGTCGAGCTCACCGCGATCGATGAAGGCGTACATCGCGTAGGCGTCCCAGCCCGTCGACTCGATGCTGAGCACGGCGCCGACTTGGAGATTGATTCGCACTTGGGGCGCGAATTTGCCGCTGTATGCCGGGCTCGGCCCCGTGATTTGGCCGCTCGATGCGAGCGGCACGAAGTAGTCGGCGCGCGCCCAGAATGCGCCGTGCTCGTCGCCGAATTGGGCCTCGGTGCCGAGCGCGACCTCGTCGAGCCAGATTGGTTTGGGGCGCGAATCGTTCAGCTCGAGCGCCGTGAAGCTGTCGCCCAGATCGAGCGCGAAGCGTAAGAAGGAGCCGGCGCTAGCTTTGAACAACAAGCGTGGATTGGGCTGCCACCAGTAACCCGAGTGCGCGAGTGTTGGCCCAGTCGAGCCACCGAGCTCGAACGCGAAGTGCTTTGCGAACGGCACACGCACGCCGAGTTCGGCCTCTTGCCAGATCGATGCGTCGAATGCGCTCGGCGCTTTGGCCAAGAATTCGCCGGCCGCAAAGAGCTCGAGTGTTTTGCCGAAAGCGCGACGCGCGCGTAAGCGAAGCAGCGCGAGATCGGTGAGCTTGACCGATTCGGTATTCGGCAGCGCGTTCGCGTCGCGCCCGAGCGGCAAACCGTCCGCGGTGACGAAGACCCAATCGCCGCCGAGCTCGATTTGCCCGGAGCTTAAGATCAATTCTTCGCTGGATTTCGCGCCGGGATTAGAGACGTAGTGCCCCGAGACTGCGACCTCGCCGGTGAGCGGGCCTGAAGCTTGGGCGTCTTGGGCAAAGGCTCGCGCAGACACGAACGACGAAAGCGCTGTGCCGAGCGCAATGTACCGCCCGATCCTCGTCACAACTGCGCGATACGTCGCGCTGCGGCGATTTCTTCCTAAAGAGCCGGGCTAACTGTCGTCTCCTTCTCCTCTTTTCGCGCCGAAGCGCGCGCGAAGGGCCCGGGATAGATGCCCGGAAGTAAAACAAAGCTCCTGATTCGCCGGGCTGATCACGGTTTTCGAAAGAGAGGTGAGTAACGAGAACTGACCGAAACAGGCGCCGGTCGCGTAACTGAAAGCGTGAGCGGCCAATCGCTGATTCGCGCGCAGGGCCGAAAGAATCACTCAGATGCAATGAAACTAGTCAGATCCCAATCAGGCTCTTACTCCGCCGCGTCGCGCTTGATCCACTCGCGATGCACGTCCGGAATGTCGTCGAGGAGTTGCTTCGTGACTTCGCTCTTCGGTGAGCCCGTCACTTCGTCCGGCGGGCCTTGCTCGACGATTTCACCCTTGTGCATGATGAAGATCCGATCCGAGACGTAACAAGCGAGCCCGATGTCGTGCGTGACGAATACGATCGTCATGTCGAGCTCTTCTTTGAGCTTCATCAAGTAGTCGAGGATGTTCGCGCGGCTGCACGCGTCGACCATGCTGGTCGGCTCGTCGGCAATCAAGACTTGCGGGCGCAAGATGAAGATGCGCGCGAGCAGCATGCGTTGCATTTGGCCGCCGGAGAGCTCGAACGGATATTTGCCGTCGATTTCCCGCGGTTTGATGTTCACGGCCAAGAGCGCGTCATCCACGCGCTTTTCGATTTCGGCTTCACTCGGCTTTTCTTTGAACAGCTTGAACGAGCTCTTCAGCTGCGCGCGGATCGTGAAAAACTGATTGAAGGCCGAAAACGGATCTTGGAACACGGCTTGAACTTGGCGCCAGTGTTCGCGTGGATCGGCTTCGGTTTGGATCGGTTTGCCGTTGAAGAGCAGCGTGCCACTTGTCGGCGTTTCGAGGCGAAGCAGCATCTTCGCGAGCACAGTTTTGCCGCAGCCCGACTGGCCGACGACGCTGATGATGTCGCGGTTGTTGATCGTGAAGCTGACGTTCTTGACGGCTTCGACCAGCTTCTTGGCGTGGCCGAACGTGCGCGACAGATTCTTTGCTTCGAACTTGGGCGTGGGTTCACTCGGCATACATGCACCTCACCTG
>DASYCL010000962.1:0-9838 GCA_036500245.1 Polyangiaceae bacterium
ATGGAGTACAACCTCCGCCAAGTCCTACGCACGAACGGTCCGAACCAGAGCTCCGCCGCGCAGCTCGGTGGCCACGTCGATGATGTCGTCGGGCGCGCGGGCCAAGATGGACGAGCCATCGTCGTCGATCGCGTCGATCAAGTGCAGCCGCTCGTAGACGAGCTCTTGAAGCGACGGGACGCGGCGCCCGTAAACCAGAAGCCGTTCGACAAAGTCGCGACAATTTTCGATCTCTTGCCCAAGGATCAGCCGAAAAAGGTCGAGCTTTTGACGGAAATCCGCGACCGCGTCGACCGCGGCCACAAGCGCGGCTTCGTCAGCGACAAGGACTACGAAAAAATCGGCGAGTACATCCCCGAGACGATCACGCCGATCGGCATCGAAGATTTGCCGGAGGGCATTGCGCGCCCGTTCATCGATCACGAGGGCAAGCGCGGCCGCATCGTGTACATCGTGCCGACCGCTGGCGAGAGCGTTTACGACGCGCATTACCTCGAACGCTGGGCGGCAGCTTTTCGCGAAACCCGCTTGCCGAACGGAGACGTGATTTACGGCTCAGGCGATCCGGTGATCTTCGCCGATGTGTTGCAATCAATCCGCGATGACGCGCCGAAAGCGATCTTATTGAGCTTCATCGGCACGCTCGGCGTAATCTTCATTGCGTTTCGCGGCAGAAAGAGCGGCATGCTCGCGCTGTCCGTGCTCGTGGTCGGGCTCTCCTGGTTGGTCGCATTTCTGTCATTGCGCGGCATCAAGCTCAACTTCTTGAACTTCGTAGCGCTCCCGATCAGTGTCGGCGTCGGCGCGGACTACGCGCTCAACATCATGAAGCGCCGCGAGCTCACGCCCGATTCCGAGCTTGAAAAAGGCCTGATCGAAACCGGCGGCGCGGTCATCCTCTGCTCGCTCACGACCACGCTCGGCTACGTCGCGCTGATGTTCTCGATGAACGGCGCAACCCAAAGCTTCGGGCTCGCCGCCGCCGCCGGCGAAGTGAGCACAATACTTGCCGCGGTGCTGTTCTTGCCATCTATCTTATTTTGGATGATCAAGAGAAGACCCGCGAAGACACCGTCTCAACCGAGCACTTCGCGCTGACCCAAGTACGGCCGAAGCTTTTCCGGAATGCGCACGCGGCCATCTTTCAGCTGATGATTCTCGAGCAGCGGCACGAGGAAGCGCGGCGTCGCGAGCGCGGTGTTGTTCAGTGTATGACAGAAGCGAACTTTGCCTTCCCTGTCGCGATAGCGAAGATCGGCGCGGCGCGCTTGCCAGTCGTGCAGGTTCGAACAGCTGTGGGTTTCGCGATAAAGCTTCTCGCTCGGCACCCACGTCTCGATATCGAACATCTTGTATTTGCCGAGCCCCATGTCACCCGTGCAGCAAGCGACGACGCGATGAGGCAGTTCCATGTCGTGTAAAATACTCTCGGAGATTTCGAGCAGCGTGTGGTGCCAGCGCTCGGATTCCTCCGGGTCGTTCCTACACATGATGTATTGCTCGACCTTTGTTGAATTGATGGACGCGGATCAGCCCGCGCACGTCGCGCCCGGCGCTACCCGCTTCACGGCGAAAGCAGGCTGAGATCCCAGCGTATTTCAGGGGCAACTCGGACTCAGCCAAAATCTCACCGGAGTGCAGCGCGTTGAGCGTCACTTCGGAAGTGCCTGTGAGAAACTTTTCGTCGAGCTCGAGGCGATAGACCTGATCGCGCGCGGTCGGGAAATGACCCGTGCCGATGAAGGCTTGCTCGTTCGCGAAGGACGGCACGCTCGTCAATTTGAAGCCGCGCTCCGAAAGGCGATCGAGCGCGAAGCGCAACAAACTCTGCTCGAGCAGCACCGCATCACCCGAAAGCGAATACGAGCGCGAGCCGGCGACTTTGGCGATGCGTACGAGATCGGCCCAGCCGTGCTTTTCGAGGATGGCGACGTGGTCGAGTGGCGCAAAATCGAAGCTCGGGCGTGTGCCGACTTCGCGCACCACGACGTTGTCTGCTTCGGACGTACCGCGGGGCGCGTCCGGCGCGGCAATGTTCGGCACGAGCAAAAGGAAGCCGGATAGCGCCGCTTGCGCTTCGTCTTGCCGCGGCTTCAGCGCTGCGATTTCATCGCCAATGCGCCGGCCTTCGGCGATCAACTCCGGTCGTTTTTCGGCACTCGCTTTGGGAATGCGCTTCGCGTTCTGGTTGCGCTTTTCCTGCAGCTCTTGCAGCGTGCGATTCAAGGACGACACACGCTCGTCCGCGGCGAAGAGCGCATCCAAATCCAGCTGCGCTCGCTTTTCGTCGATTGCGCGTTGAACGAGCTCGCGATTTTCGCGGATGAATTTCAGGTCCAGCACCGGTCAGCTCCTGACCGAACGCTACACCAAATCAGACGCCGCCGATGATACCGAGCGCCGCCAGCGCGGCCGCCGCGAAGTGCGCAATCGGCACGACCGGGCGCGCCTCGGCTTGGCGGAACAGACCCTTCACGAAATCCAGCGCGACGTCGACTTGGTCGACTTGGCAGAGCAACAAATCACCGGGCTCGAGGCTCGAGATTGCCGCGGCGATCGCCGCGAGCTCGCCGGATTTCTGCAGCACGCGACGCGGCGGGCGCTTCGCGCGCGTGAAGCCGTCACGCATCATGCGGATGATTTCGCCGTCAGCGCGGCCGCGCGTGCATTGGTCTTCGTAGATGTAGATGTCGTCGAAGAACGAACCGATGATTTCGGCTTGGCGATGAAGGTCTTCGTCGCGGCGATCGCCGGCGGCGGTGTACACGACCTTGCGCCTGCGGTGCGGCATCTTCGAGATCGCTTCGTTCAGCGCGAGCAGCGCGGAGGCGTTGTGGCCGTAATCGAGGATCACGGTCGCATCGCGATGCGTGAGCACATTGAAACGGCCCGGCGTCGTGCCCAGATCGCTCGAGAAGGTTTGGATGCCGAAACGCAGCGCTTCGACCGACAATCCGAGCCAGAAACCGGCCGCCACCGACGCCAGCAGATTCTCGACCTGGAACCCGATCCGACCACCGAGCGTAAGCGGCACTTGCTCGACATGCGCGACGCGCTTCTCGTCTTTGCCGCTGCAGATCACGATGTAGCCGTCGCGCACGGTGACGGCTTTGCCGCCGGCCGCACGATGACTCAGGAGCTTCGGCGCGTCCGGATTACGGCTGAAGAAGATCACCGCGCCGCGGCACAAGCTGGCCATCGCAACAGTGAGCGGGTCGTCCGCGTTGAGCACGGCCGCGCCGCGTTCGGAAACGCGACGCACGGGGATCGCCTTCACCTTGGCGAGCTCCTCCGCGGTGTGGATGCCGTTCATGCCGAGGTGATCGCCTTCACCGACGTTGGTCACGACCGCGACGTCGCACCAATCGAAGCCGAGGCCTTCGCGCAACATGCCGCCGCGCGCGGTTTCGAGCACGGCCGCGTCCACGCGCGGGTGGGCGAGCACGGTGCGCGCGCTCTTCGGACCGGCGCAATCACCGGTGTCGATGCGGCGACCTTCGACGTAAATGCCGTCCGTGCAGGTCATGCCGACGCGCAAACCGCGTTGACGAAGCAAGTGCGCGATGCAGCGCGTGGTCGTGGTTTTGCCGTTGGTGCCGGTGACGGCAACCAGCGGAATGCGCGCGTCGTCCCCGGGCGCGAACATCGAATCGACGATCGCAGCACCGACCGGACGGCCTTTGCCGCTCGACGGTTCGACGTGCATGCGCAGACCCGGCGCGGCGTTCACTTCCACGATCGCACCGCGCGTGATTTCGAGCGGCTGCTCGACGTTCTCCGCGACCACATCCACGCCCGCGACGTCCAAGCCCACCATCTGCGCGGCTTCGATCGCCGCGCGTGCGACGTCGGGATGAACCGTGTCGGTCACGTCGGCGGCGGTGCCGCCGGTGCTGAGGTTCGCGTTGCGGCGCAGCACCACGACTTGGCCCGCTTCCGGTACGCTGTCGACCGTGAGGCCCTGCTCGGTCAGGATTTCGCGCGCGATTTCGTCGAGGCGCATCTTACTGAGCGAGGTCGAGTGATCGTCGCCACGGCGCGGATCGAGGTTTTCGATCGCGACAAGCTCTTGAATACTGCGCGTGCCGTCGCCCACGACCTTCGGCGGCTCGCGCCGCGCGGCCGCGATCAGCCGGCCGTTGATCACGAGCAAGCGGAAATCTGCGCCTTCGATGTGGCGCTCGACGATCACTTCTTCTTCGCCGGGGATCGCATTGGCGAACGCGGTGAGCACCGCTTCACGGCTCATCAGCCGCACCGACACGCCGCGACCTTGATTGCCACGGCGCGGTTTCACCACGACGGGCAAACCAATTTCCTGCGCGGCAGTCCAAGCCGCTTCCGCGGTCGCCGCCGGCACGCCCTTCGGCACGGGCACGCCGATCGTGTCGAGCAATGATTTGGTGAGCTCTTTGTCTTGCGCGATCGACTCGGCGACGGCGCTCGTGCGATCGGTTTCGGCTGCCCAGATCCGGCGCATGCGCGAGCCTTGGCCGAATTGAACCAAGCTGCCCTCGGTCAAGCGGCGCACCGGGATGTTGCGGCCCTCGGCAGCGCGCACGATGCAACCCGTGCTCGGACCGAGCCGAACGTCTTCATTCAGTTTACGGAGCGCGACGATTTCAGCTGCAATGTCCACGCTGCGCCCTTCGCGGGCCGCAGCGCACAACTCCACGCTGAGCGCGAGCGCGCGGCGCCCGGTTTGCTCCTCCACATACTGGGCGACGATGCGGTACTCCGAACCGGCCTTAAATTCCTTGGACGACCAGTAGCTGACGGCCGAGCCGGCCGCCGCTTGCAGGCCGACGACGAGGCGCGCCGTGACGCGCGCCCAGAAGGCAGTCGTGTCCGGCGAGCCGAAGCCGTGGAACAACTCCTCGGCCATGCCGCGGGGCAAAAGCCCACACAGCCGACTGAACGCCGAGAGGTCCGCGTCCGCCTTCTCGATCACGAGAATGGCTTCGAGAACCGTTTCGTCCGACCACAGGTTTGGGCCGCGCAGCGCGCGGAGTGACTCGATATTCATCGGCAATGTCTTACGGAGGCGAGGCCGCCGACCCTCCTTCGGCTCACACCCTTTGCGTCGAGATGTCCCAATATCTTGGCGAATCCGGCTGCATTGGAGGGGCAGACGCATAGCAGATCCGCCGCGCCGACACCTTCGAGCAATTGATCCAGGACATCCATGAGGGGCGTTGAGCGGCCCATCAGCCGACAATTCGGCGGCGGGCCCAGGGTTTCCAGAGCTTCGACGAAGGCCCCTTCGGTTGCATTCAAGGCCAGCGTAACCCGCGAGAAACATTGATTAAGGAGCTCTGCGGTCGCCACTGCGTCGCTGCCACGCCAATCAGCGGCAGGCTCGACCAGGACTTCGGCCTTATAGCCGGGATAGGCGTTTCGGAAATGTTCCGCCCAGGCGTGAAAGGCCGATGGATTGCGGCTTGGCGTCACGATCGCGACTCCGCCGTTCGGGCGCGCCGGCGTCACGGGTAGATCGAACACGGCGATGCCGCCTTGGCCGACCGCCGCGTTTACGCCGGCTTGGATTTGTTCATGGCTCAAATTGAGCGCGACCGCGCCGCCCACCGCCGCCAAGAGATCCCCCACCAAAAAATCTGGGAGCCCGAGCTCAGGGCAACTCAGCGCGGCCAATTCGATCAGCGGCTCGCGACGCTTGCCGTGCGCGAGCACCACGCGCTCGCCACTGCGGATCACGGCGCGACCGTCCGCGGCCAAGTGCTCGGCGATGCCCGGCGAATCTTCCGAGGTCGCGAACAGCACGACTTTGCCTTTGCAGAATTTCGCGAACTCGAGGACGGCCGGATCGTCCGCGTTGAGCACGGCGAAGCCCGTCGGCAAAACGATGTCGACCGGAGCGCGCACGGCTTTGCCGAGCAAGACTTCGTCCGCGTATTTTTTGCCGAGGTGATCCCAGGAGCCCGCGTTGGTGACGATGGCGACTTGGCATTGATCGAAGATCAAGCCTTCATCGATCACGGCGGGCTCCGACACTTCGAACACGAATGCATCGGCGTACGGATTCATCAGTGCGCGGCGCATGCTCTCGGCGTTGGCGCGATCGCCCGAGCCGAGCGCGCGCGTGCCGACGCGGAGTCCCTCGGAGCTCGCTCGACCGACGGTCGCGCCGGTCGCGCGCAGCATCTCGGAGATCAATTCAGTGACCAGCGTTTTGCCGTTCGTGCCGGAGACGGCGACGAGCGGCACGCGGCCGGTTTGTCCGGCCGCGAACAACTGCGCGACGATCGCTTCACCGACGGGCCGCGGCGAGCCGACTTGCGGCTTCAAATGCATGATCAAGCCGGGGCTCGAATTGACCTCGATCAAGGCTCCGCCCTGCTTGTCGAGCGGTTTGCCGATGTCTTCGGCGATCAAGTCGATGCCGGCGACGTCGAGCCCGATCGTGCGCACGGCGAGCACGCATTGCGCGGCGACTTCGGGATGCATGCGATCGGTTTCGTCGACGGTGAGATCGCCGTTGTGGCGCAAAATCACGGCGCTGTTCGCGGCCGGCACGCTCGAGCGGGTGAGCCCTTGGCGGCGCAAGCTCTCGAGCGCAATGTCGTCGATCACGAACGGCATCAGCGGTTGCGCCGAGTCGTCGCCACGCTGCGGATCTTGGTTGGCGAGTGCCGCCAATTGATCGACCGTGTGCGCGCCGTCGCCGATCAACTGATGCGGCTGGCCGCCGCTCGCCGCGACCGCGCGTTCGCCGACCACGAGCACGCGAAACGGTCGCCCGGGAATGAACTTTTCGACCACGACGCCGGACGCGTCTTCTTGCTTTTCGGCGATCGAATACGCCGCTTCAATCGAAGCGCGATCCTCCAAGCGGATCGACACGCCGCGACCCTTGTTCCCGTTTTGCGGCTTCACCACCACCGGCAATCCGAGCTCTTCGGCGGCCTTCCACGCGTCCTCCGGGCTCGACGCGGCGCGCCCCTCCGGAATTGGCACCCCGACCGAAGCCAGTAAATTGCGCGTCAATTCCTTATCGTGCGCGATGCTCTCGGCGACTGCGCTCGTGCTGTCGGTCTCGGCGGTCCAAATGCGACGCTGCGCTTTGCCGTAGCCGAGCTGCACCAAGTTGCCTTCGGTCAAGCGCAGCATCGGGATCGCGCGCGCCTTCGCGGCGTCCACGATCGCTTGCGTGCTCGGGCCGTAGCAAAAGTCGTCCGCGTTCACGCGCAGCTGCTTCAGCGCCGCGGGGAAACCGAAATCGCGACCTTCGGCCGCGGCCATGACCATGTCGTGCGCGACGCGAATGCAGGCTTCGCCGAAGCGAAAATCCAAAACCTCGATCGCGACTTTGTACACGCCGCGATCCGTCTGCTCGCGCGCGCGCCCGAACCCGACCGGCAAATGCGCGAGCGACTGAATCTCGAGCGTGACGTGTTCGAGCACATGACCGAGCCAAGTTCCCGTGCGCAGGCGCTCGAAAAACCCGCCGCGATCGCCGATCGTGCAGCGGTGCTCGATCATCGTCGGTAGCCACGCCATCAGCTTGTCGTTGAAGCCCGGCAGCGTGTTCGAGGGAAAATCCTCGTACTTTCCCAAGTCGACCCAGACCTCGATCACCGGATAATTCGCCCAAATGTTCGGGCCCACGAGGCGATTCAGTTTGCAAATCTGCATGGCAAATCCGGGCGAAAAAAGCCGGTCGGGGCGCCATGCTTAGCGAACACGGCGAATTTACGCCAGCTTCGCGACAACCAGCTCGCTCGATCCCCCGATTTCTCGCGCAAACTCGGGTAGATGCCCCCCGTCGCACTGCGTCAGAGCACGACCGGCGTGCTCGCCGCGCCATGGGCTACCAGTGCGCGACGCGCCGTCAGCGTTGAGCCCCAATCCCGAAGCGGGCTCCGCGCGCCGGGCCCCCGGCAAGCGTCGGGCTCCGCCCGCCGCGGGGGGCCGAAGCTCAAAATTGCTCGTTGTTCCAAGTGCAGTGCTGCGGGTGCTGATCGCAACTCTGCTGGTCGCTCGCGTCGCCACAGTCGAAGGCGCACTCGTCTTCGACCTGGCAGCCTGCGTGCTCGGTGCACTCGTTCGTGCTCAGCGTCGCGCACTTGACGGCTGCGCCGGAGCAGAAGCCGCCCGCGTCCCAGTGACAGTTCTTCTGCGCCAAACACTGAGCTGCGCTAGCGGAAAACGCCGTGCACGGATCGATGCATTCGGGAGGCGCCGTGCAGGCGCCGACTTGCTCGCAACGGGGCGCGGGCCAGAGGCAACCGGTCGCCGGAAAAGAGCACAAAGCAAACGCCACGAGTGTGAGCCCCGCGCCCAGTCTGAGCCGAAACTGTCGCGCATTTTCTACAGCCTGCGGCGGAAGAGTCGCCATGCCGCGCAGCATAGCAATGGCCGTGCCGGCCTGGTTCACTTCCCGCTTTTGCGCGATCCCGTTCGCGCTAGAGTCGGCGCTAGTCGATGACCGCGCGCCCTCCCGATCTCCTCACCGAGGGTTTCCCCGGGTTGAAGCTTTCGGCGAACGAGCGCGTGCTCGCCAGCCTGCGTCCGGATCTCGACGAATCGCTGCGTTTTTCCAGCGGGCTCGTCGTGCTCACGAATTTGCGCCTGCACGCGCGAGACGGCGCAGGCGCGTTTCAAACCGTCGAGCTCACGCCAAAGCTCTCGCTGCGACGACGCGAACACGCTGGTCTCAGCGAGCTTGCCTTCTTCGACGACGGCGCGCGCGTGCTGCGCGTGCACTACACGCTCGCGCTCGCCAGCGCCGGTCACGATTTCGAAAACGCATTCGAGTCCGCGCGCGGCAAGCCGAACGCGCGCGCGTCGAGTCCCGAGCCCGAACTCGAAGACGAATTCGAGCTGCCGGAAGAGCCGAAAATCGTCGGGCATCCGTTGTGGCGCTTGCTCGGCTTCGCGCGGCCGCGCTTCGGCAAAGTCGCGATCGGGCTCGCGCTCACGCTCGGCACGACTGCGGTCGGCCTGATCCCACCGTATTTGACGATGCCACTCGTCGACAACGTGCTCGTGCCTTGGCAAGAAGCGCACGGCATCTCGACCGAGGCCGCGCATCACTTGCTATGGCTCTATCTGGGCGGGCTCGCGGGCGCCGCGTTTTTGGCTTGGCTACTCGCCTGGGCGCAAGGCGCCGTGCTCGCCTGGGTCAGCGAGCTGATCAGCGCCGATTTGCGCAATCGCTCATTTTCGCATTTGCAGCGGCTCAGCCTGCAATACTTCGGTGGCAAGCGCACGGGCGACCTGATCAATCGCATCAGCTCCGAAACCGATCGGCTGTGTTCGTTCCTTTCCGACACGCTGATCGATTTCATCACCGACATTTTGATGGTGCTCGGCACCGCGATCGTGCTCTTCGCGCTCGATCCGCTGCTCGCGCTCGCGGCGCTCGCTTCATTTCCGCCGATCGCGTGGTTCATGGTGCGCGTGCGCAGCGCGCTCACGCACGGCTTTCTGCGTGGCAGCCGCGCTTGGGCGCAAATGACCAACATTTTGTCGGACACGATCCCCGGCATCCGCGTGGTCAAGGCGTTCTCGGCGGAGCGCCGCGAAATCGCGCGCTTCGAGCGAGCCAACGCGAAAATCGTCGAGATCAACAACCGCGTCAACACGCTCTGGACGTCGTTCTGGCCGCTCGTGGCCTTGCTCAATCAGCTGGGGCTGCTGGTGGTCTGGGGAGTGGGCGCGTACCAGATCCTGCATCATCACATCACGGTCGGCGTGCTGACTGCGTTCATCGCCTACATCAGCCGCTTCTACACGCGCGTCGAGGCCATGAGCCGCGTGCTCACGGTCACGCAGCGCGCCTCGGCGGCGGCGCAGCGCCTGTTCGACATTTTGGATC
>DASYCL010000963.1:0-6793 GCA_036500245.1 Polyangiaceae bacterium
TCGAATCTTTCTTGAACCCCGAAACCGTCACGACGACGCGCGCTTCCAACGATACTCCGAAAGTGCATTTCACGCCGACTTTTGGCTCGAACGGTTACGGCCTGGCCGCATTCGGAAATTTTTGAGCACAGCCGTATTCGACCGAATCGATCGAGACCAAGAATCACAACGTTAAGCTTCCTTCTCTTTGTCTTTCTCGATCGGCCTTGGCAAAACTTGTCTTACGATGCCGGCGCTCATGCGTCGCGCAATCGCTCTATTCACGCTCTGCTTTCTTAGCCTACTTGGCCTGGTCGGTTGTAACTCCGGAGGGTGTGCGGCCGGCGACCACTGCGAATGCGGTGGCGGTGACCAGTGCTTCCTCGGCTGCGACGGGGACGGCTGCGATCAGGCCTGCTACAGCATGAATCGCTGCGGGACGGTCTGTGGCAACAACTGTACTTCGGACTGCCACGATCTCGGCAGCGAGTGCTCGCAGTCTTGTGGCTCGAATTGCCTCTTGAGTTGCGAGCGTACGGCGACGTGCGGCGTGATCTGCGGCGACCATTGTCAGTGGCAATGTAGCAATGCATCCGAGTGCGCGGCGCGTGTCGGAGATCAGAGCGAAGTGACTTGCGCGAGCGTCGGTTCCTGCATCGTCGAATGCGAGGGATCTTGCGCCGTGCACTGTCAGGACAACGGTTGCCAAGTGACGTGCGCGGACGGCTCAGCCGCAGCTCAATGTTCGCCCGGCTTGTACCAATGCGGGGCGTGCTGAGATGCGCTCGCTCGCACGTTCACGCGCTTTGGTGTGCGCTGTCGCGCTGAACTCGGCGCTCTGTGCGACGCTCGCAACCCGCGGCACGCTCGCACAATCCACGATCAAAGACCCCGGACGTCGCCCGCGTTACGTCTTCGAGCTCGAGCCGCACCTGATCGCCACTCCGTTCGATCCCCCCGGCATTCCGAGCGACGGCGGGATCGGCCTCGGCGTACGCGGTACGATCGAAGTCGCGCCCGACGGTTTCATCCCCCAAATCAACGATTCGGTCGGCATCGGTTTCGGGCTCGATTGGGTACACTACGAGCTCACGCCCAATCGTGGCGGCTGTGCCCGCTTCGAGCCGACCGCCAACAACGTCCCTGTCTGCGTGGATGCGGGCGGCGGCGGCTCGTCCAACTATCTTTACGTCCCCGTCGTGATGCAGTGGAATTTCTGGCTGCACCAGCGCTGGTCGGTGTTCGGTGAGCCCGGGCTCGTCTTCTCGCATCACAACGGCGACAATCTCGGACTCGAGCCCGACCTGAGCGTCGGAGGTCGCTTTCTGCTCACGAATGGTGTGACCCTCACGCTGCGCGTCGGCTACCCGGTGGTGACGTTCGGCGCGTCGTTCCTGCTCTGAGCCGCGGAATCGTTCGTTACGCATTCTGTCTACTCGTGGCGCGTTTGCGGCGTCGCGCACGGGCCGCGCGCGATGGCAGAAAGGTCGTCAAAGTTTGCGCGTCGGGCGTTTCGGCGATTTTCCTCGAAGATTTGCCGAGACCGGGCGGCCCTGCTCGTCATATGTAAGAGGCATGCAGACGCAGCCGGGCCCGGCCGAGTTGGCAGACGCGGCAAGCGGTCCGAGCGCAAGCCCCGTAGCTTGGCAGGGCCGTTTGTCGCAGCTCTTGCAGCAATGCAAGGGGCCGCTGACTTTCGCGGCGTCGTTCGCGTTCCTGAACGCGGTGATGAACTCGCGCTATCCGGCGCGACAGCCCGCGCTTTGGTACCTCCTGCCGTCGCTCGACGTCGTGGTCGTGTTCGTCGTGTTCGCGCTGTTCGGCGGATTCGGGCAGCGCGTACCGCGAGCTTTGCGCGGCGCGCTGGTCGCGCTGTTCGTGCTTTCGCGCGTGCTTCGCATCGCCGACGGCATCGAGATGGGCGCCTACTACCGCAACTTCAACGTGGTGGTGGATACGCCACTCGTGCCCGAGTTCGTGCGCTTGTTCTATTCGACGGTGCCGCATTGGCGCTTCTTCCTGGCTTGCGCCGTGATGATCGCGCTTCTCTGGTTGCTCGGATTTTTGGTCTCGCGCGCGTTCGACGTCGCGGAGAGGGCGCTTCGCTCGCCAGGTTATGCGCGCGCATTCTCGCTGCTCGCGCTGGTGTTCGCGGCGGCTTCGCCGTTCGAGTGGCAAGCGCCGCACGAAAAGGGCTCGCCGTTCAAAGTCGAAGACGATCGTCGCTTGGCCGGCGCGTTCGGCAGCAGCATCTTCTCGCGCTTCTCGACCGAGCTCGATTTCGCGGCCAACATCTACGGCTACAAGGCCGAAAAAATCGCGGGCATCAGGCAGCAGCAGCAAAAGCTTGCCACCTCCGAGCTCGATCTCGGGAAGCTCGCGGGCAAAAATGTGTATCTGTTCCTGATCGAGTCTTACGGTGAGTGCGTGGTCGAGCGCCCGCTCTTGGCCGACCAAGTGTTGCCCGCGTATCAGCGCTTCGAGCAAGAGCTCGGCGAAAAAGGCTTCCAGATCGCGTCGCGCGTGCTCGATTCGTCGACTTATGGCGGTCGTTCCTGGCTCGCCCACGCGACGATTTCTACCGGCGTGCGCACGACCGATCAATTTCAACTCGAGCTACTCCGCGTCACGCAACCGAAGACACTGGCCCAGGCCTTCAACGAAGCCGGCTATCGCACGGTGCTCGTTCAATCCGCGACGCGCCGTCCATCGCCGCTGAAGGATTTTCATCATTTCACGAATCACTACTACACGAGCGATTTCGGCTACGTCGGCCCCGAATTCGGCTGGTCGGCGATGCCCGATCAATTCGTGCTCGACTTCGTGCGCCGGCACGAGCTCATTGCGCCGAAGGCGCCTCTGTTCTTCGAGTACGCGCTCACTTCGAGCCACGCGCCCTGGTCGGACCTGCCGCCCATGATCGAAGACTGGTCTGCGCTCGGAGACGGCTCGATTTACGCTCACGAGCCGGGCACTCACTTCGCGAATGGTTGGCTCGAGCTCGGCGGCGCCGCGGACGCATACGCGCGCTCCGTCGTCTACGATTTGGACGTACTTCGACGCTACATCGCCAGCTACATCACGGACGATTCGCTCGTGATCATCCTCGGCGACCATCAACCGCATTCCGAAGTCACGGATCAAAACCCGGCCACGGGCGTGCCGGTGCACGTTTTGAGCAAAGATGCCGCGCTGATCGACCCGTTTCGCGCGCGCGGCTACACTCCAGGTATGCGGGCCCAAACCAGCGGGACGCATCCCGGACTCGAGACCTTCATGACCGACTTACTTTTCGATTTTTCATCCGCGAAAGTCGGAGGCAAACTCTAATGCAGCTGCTCGCTTATGTCGGAGTTGGGCTGGACGAAGTGCGAGCTTGGGGCTTGCTGCGCGAGCTCGCGCGGCGCGCGAGCGCCGGGGTGCCAATCGGCGAGCGCACGGGTTTCGTGGTCGACGCCACGGGTCGGATCGAAGAAGTCGCCGCCGAGCACGCGCAGATCGTGATCGAGCCGGAGGCCGAGCCCTGCTTTCAAAGCGCGACGCGGCTCGCGCCCGCAGTCGCCGAAATGCTCGAGTTGTATTTGCCGCTCTGCATCGGCAAGGGCGCTCGCGATCTGGTGATTGGCCACGTCGGGCAGAGTTTGGACGGGCAGATCGCGACCGCGAGTGGTTCGTCGCGTTACGTGACGGGGCCGGAGAATATCGTGCATATGCACCGTTTGCGCTCGCTCGTGGATGCGGTCTTGGTCGGCGCCGGCACCGTCGAGTGCGATGATCCGGAGCTCACCACGCGACTCGTGCCCGGCGAACACCCGACACGCGTCGTCGTCGATCCTTCATTGCGCTTACCGCACGCGCGCAAATTGTATCGAGACGGCATCGCGCCGACGCTGATCGTCTGCGGGCGCGGCCGCGCCAAACAGGGTGGGCCCCCGCGCGTGCCGCTGCTCGAGGTGACGGCCGAGAACTCCCTTTTGTCGGTGTCGGATGTGCTGTCCGCGCTCGCCGCGCGCGGCCTGCGTCGCGTGTTCGTCGAAGGCGGCGGCATCACGCTTTCGCACTTCATTCAAGCCCGAAAACTCGATCGCCTGCACGTGACGATCTGTCCGATGATCATTGGTCGCGGTCGCCCGGGCATCAGTTTGCCGGGGGTCGAGAGCTTGGATGAAGCGCTCAGGCCGTCGACACGCCGCTTCTTGCTCGGCGCGGACGTGCTGTTCGATTGTCGTCTCGGCTCATGAGCGCGCCGCCTGCGTGGTCTTCGGCGGGCCCGCACTGCTTCGTCGCGCCGCCACTGACCGGTCCGATCACGGGCGGCACGCTGTACAACCGCGAGCTCACTACCGCGCTCGCTCGGCTGACGGAACTCGTCGTCATCGAGTTCGCGGCGCCCGAGCTCGATGCGGTGCTGGATCGCGCGGCCAGTGTTTGGGTCGATAGCGTGTACCTCGACGCGCTGCCGGCACTGAGCCGGCGCGCGCCTGGGCGGACGGCGCTGATGCTGCACTATTTGCCGTCGTTCGTGGAGCTTGGCCGGACCGCGCTGGCTGCCGAATTGAATCCGGTCGAACGCGCTGCGCTCGAGGCGGCAGACGCATTTTTGGTTCCCAGCGGCTTCATGCGCGACGCACTCGAGGCGATCGTGGCGCCCACCCCAAAAAAAATCTTCGTCGTCGAGCCAGGCAGTTCGGCCGTGCCCGCGCTCGCGGAGCACGCGCGTTCAGCCGAGCTCGCAGCGATTTTGCTCGGCAATGTCGTGCCTGGGAAAGGCATCGCAGAGTGGCTTCGCGCGCTCGCAACCGAACTATTGCCGAGCGATCCCCTGCGCGTGTCGATCGTCGGGAGCCTGGTCGCGGATCGCGCTTATGCCGCGCGCTGTCGCCGCTTGGTCGATGAATCGTTGTTCCTTCGCGAGCGTGTCGTATTCTCCGGCGCGTGTCCGCACGACGAGGCGCTCGGACTAGTGGCAGCTGCGGACGTGTTCGTGTCGGCCTCGCGCATGGAGTCTTATGGTATTGCGCTCGGCGAGGCGCGAGCGCTCGGGACGCCGATTCTGGCGCGCGCGGGCGGCAACGCGGCGGCGCACGTTAGTGCGGAGGCAGGCGGAGAGCTCTGTTCGGACGAGACGGCGCTGGCTCGCGCGCTGGTCGCGTTGGCGCGAAATCCGGCGGCTTTCGCGGGGCGCAAGCAAGCAGCGCGAAGCCACACACCGCCCCTGCGTTCGTGGCTGGACGCGGCTCGAGAGTTTTTGACTCAACTCATCGAGTACGAAAAATAAAGCGAGCGCACGAAAGAAGCACTCACGACGAGCGTGCCGAGCGCTGTGCAAACGAAACCGAGCCTGCCATGATTCACGAGGCCTACGACCAAACCGGCGACCAACGTCACGAACGCGTAGCGCGCGAGGAGCGAGCGTGGTGCTTCGCGACCGCGACTCGGGAGCAGCCACAGTGCGAGCACGTACAGGTAGCGCCAGAGTCCAGCACAGAGCACCCACGCGCCATAACCTTCGACGAGCCACAGCCGTAGAGTCGTGATGAAGACGAGCACTGCGTCCGTCTCCATGTCGAAGCGCGCGCCGAAAGCGGAAGCATCGCCGCGTGAACGCGCGAGCCAACCATCGAGCAAATCGAGCATCATGATCAGGCCGATCAGCGCTACTGCGAGGCTCGAGTCGAGCCACTTCGCCGGGCTCGATAGTAACAAAACCAGCGCGAGGCGCAGACACGTGATCGCGTTGGCCAGCCCGAAACGGCCGCTCGGCGTGTGCGCCCCGCGGCTTGCGGCCAAAAAAAATAGGCACGAAATCGCGGCCGTGAGCGCGGCAGGCCAAGCCGCGTGCGCGCGCCAACTTAAAACGAGCGAGGCGATCATCACGCTCGCGTGTGCGCGACTCCAGCCCTCGAGCGGCGCTTCGGTCTTCGAGGAAGCCTGTTCTTTCATGGACTCTACGGCGCGCTGGATCTCGGCGCGAGCCGAGTCATGCTATCACGCGCGAGTGGACGCGCGTCGCGAGAGGAAGCCATGATCGCCCGCGCGCGCGCGTTTTGGATCGTCGAGCCCGGCCGGGGAGAGATCCGCGAAGAGTCGCTCGCAGCGCCCGCTTCCGGTGAAGTACTGGTGCGTACGCTGTACAGCGCGGTCAGTCGCGGCAGCGAATCGCTGGTGTTTCGCGGTCGCGTGCCGGAAAGCGAACGAGCGCGTATGCGCTGTCCGTTTCAAGTCGGCGAATTTCCCGGACCGGTCAAATATGGCTATGCGAGCGTCGGCGTCGTCGAAGCGGGGCTAGCCGAATTGGTCGGAGCGCGCGTGTTTTGCTTGTTCCCGCACCAGTCGGCATACGTGGTGAACGCGCGCGCGGTCGTGCCGATTCCGGCCGAGGTGCCGCCCGAACGAGCCGTGCTGGCCGCCAATCTCGAGACCGCGCTGAACGCGATCTGGGACGCCGAGCTGCGCATCGGCGATCGCGTGAGCGTTGTCGGTGCGGGCGTGCTCGGGTGCCTATGCGCTCATTTGCTTGCGCAGCAAGTCGGCGTGGAAGTGGAGCTGATCGACGTCAACGCCGAGCGCGCCGCGATCGCAGGAACGCTCGGCGCGCGCTTCGCTGTGCCGGAACGCGCGGAGTGCGAACGCGATTTGATTTTTCACGCCAGCGCGAGCGAGGCGGGGCTTCGCACTTGCCTCGAGCTCGCCGCACCCGAAGCCACCGTGCTCGAATTGAGCTGGTTCGGGGACGCCGAACCGCGCCTGCCGCTCGGCGCGGCGTTTCATCAAAAACGCCTCACGCTGCGCTCCTCGCAGGTCGGCACGGTGA
>DASYCL010000964.1:0-4229 GCA_036500245.1 Polyangiaceae bacterium
GCGCCCACCGACAGCTGAAGCTATTTTGCCGCACAACGGCGCAGTGCGCCGGCTCGTCGCGTTACTGCGCGGCTTGCGCAATGGCGCGAAAGCCATGGTGCGCCTGTTCGGGCGGCGCAAAGAACAACGCGAAGTCGCGACCATTTTGGTCACTGGCGCGAGCGCCGGCGTCGGGCTCGAATTGGCGCGCTTGCTTTTAACCACGCCGCACCGCTTGGTGCTGACCGCGCGCGCGAACTCGCTGCCTCGCTTTGCTCGAGCCGGCATCGCGCCGAGTGACAAGATCATGCTCTTGCCGCTCGACGTCACGATCGACGAGGAGCGGCGCGCCGCGGTGCTCGCCGTCGAGCGGCGTTGGGGCGGCGTGGACGTGCTCGTGAACAATGCCGGGCTCAGTTTCCGCGCGGTCGCTGAACACGTCACGGAGTTCGAGCGCCTGGCGCAGCTCGACTCGAATTTCCTCGGCCCGATGGAGCTGATTCGCTTGGTCTTGCCGCACATGCGTGTGCAAGGCTACGGCCGCATCATCAATGTGTCCTCGGTCGGCGGCATGACGGCGATGCCGACGATGTCGATCTACAGCGCCTCGAAGTTCGCGCTCGAAGGCGCGTCCGAATCGCTTTGGTACGAGATGCGCCCGTTCGGCGTGCGCGTCTCGCTGGTGCGACCGGGTTTCATCAACTCCGACGGCTTTCGCAAGGTGCGCTTCACGGCCGAAGGTCAAGCGGCGCTCGCCGACACGAGCGATCCTTATCACGCGCACTACGCCAACATGGACGAACTCATCGAAGGCTTGATGACGCTCACCTTCTACACGCCGAAAGACGTCGCCGAGACGATCCTCGAGACGATCGAGCTGAAAAATCCGCCGCTCTGGGTCGCCGGCACGCTCGACGCCTCGCTGTTCAATCTGCTGCGGCGTTTCCTGCCGGCTGGGCTCTATCACCGACTTTTGTACGCCGGGCTTCCGCGCATCTGGCGCTGGGGGCAAACTGGCGAGGGCACGAACGGCCCATTTTCGAGCCGCGCGCCCGCTAAAAAATAACTCGTGCCCGCGCTTTTCCTCGACACATTTTCGCTGTTCTTTCGCGCACACTTCGCGCTGCCGTGGATGTCGACGCGCGCCGGTGAACCGACCTCGGCCCTGTACGGTTTCTCATCGCTCTTGCTCAAGCTCTTGCGCGAACAGCGCGGCGCCGCGCTCGCCTTCGCCCTCGACGCGCCCGACGCCACCTTTCGCCACGACTCGTTCGAGGACTACAAAGCCGGCCGTGCACCGACGCCGTCGACGCTCGTCGCGCAGTTCGGTCGCCTCGAACAATTGCTCGCGGCATTCGACGTGCCCGTGTTTCGCGCGCCCGGTTTCGAAGCCGACGACGTGCTCGCGACGCTCGCGGCCGAAGCGCGAAAACGCGAAGAACCTGCGCTCGTCGTCAGCGGCGATCGCGATTTGTTGCAGACCGCGCGCGGCTCGGTGCGCGTGCACTTCGTCGGTCGTCGCGGCAAAGACGCCCAGCTCTACGACGAAGCCGCGGTCCTCGCGCGCTTCGGCGTGGCGCCACAAATATTGCCCTCGTACGTCGCGCTCGCGGGCGACACTTCGGACAATCTGCCAAGCGTACCTGGCATCGGCCCGACCACCGCGAGCAAACTCATGAACGGCCGCGCCGACTGCGCCGATCTCTTCGCGCACCTCGACGAAATCAAAAGCCCCAAGCTACGCGAAGCGCTCCTCGCGCACCGCGCCCAAATCCTGCACAGCGAAACCCTCGCGCGCCTGCGCGAAGACACGCCGCTCAACGCCGAAAAACCCTATTGGCGCGCGCCGTCGCGCGCCGCATTCGTCGCGCTCGCCGAGCTCTTCACGGAACTCGAGTTCAAGAGCCTCTTGCAGCGACTCGAAAAACTCGCGGGCTGTTGAGGGAAACCCTCGATGGCGATCCGGAGGTCAAACGATACTAAATAATCGTAATAATTAATATTTATTGATTCTCCATTAATTTGAACGAGGTGTTATCAGCTAAAATTTTTCGACTTTTTTTTTAATCTAAGCTAGCGCTGTTCAATGGATCGACAACGGTTCGGGCCGAACGCACCGGGTGAGTTGATCTCCATCAGTGGTGGCGACGTGGCCTTCGTACCGCATCGGCTGCCCCCCGCTGAGTGGACTTTTCCGAACGAGCTCTGGCCACTGTTGGCGGAGGCTAAGAGCTACGTTCGCGAGCTCGAAGGGATCGGCTCCGTCATACCCAACCCCAACATTTTGTTACGGCCGATGGCGGATCGAGAAGCGATTCAGTCATCGGCGCTCGAAGGAACGTTCGCGACTCCGCAGGAGCTACTTCTCTTCGAGCTGGAGCCGACCGAGGCCTCCAACGAAGCTCACAAGAAGCAAGACTATCGAGAAGTTTACAACTACCAACAAGCACTCCTTCACGGGACAAACAATGCGCTGCCACTATCCTTGCGGTTGATGCGAGATCTACATCGCATCCTGCTCAGCGGTGTACGCGGACGGGACAAGACGCCGGGCGAATTTCGAAAGATTCAGGTCGCGATCGGCGCCACCAAACGCTTCATTCCGCCGCCACCCAATCGGCTCGGTGAGTGCCTATCGCCACTAGAAAAGTACCTTCACCAAAAAGCAAAGGCTTTCGATCCGCTCGTTTTTTGCTTCCTCGTGCACTATCAGTTCGAGACCATCCACCCGTTCGTCGATGGCAATGGCCGCGTCGGCAGGCTCCTCCTTGCCATCATGCTCCAGCAGCGCTGCGGCCTTTCGAAGCCATGGCTATACATGAGCGAGTTTTTCGAGAAGCACCGCGACGAATACATCGACGGCCTATTCTCGGTGAGCACTACCGCCTCTTGGTCCCGATGGATCGAGTTCTGCCTGCAAGGCACACTCGAGCAAGCCAAAAGCACGATCGCGCGCTGTCGCCGCCTCTTGGCCGTTCGACAACAATACGTTCAACGCGTCGCCGAAGTTGGCGGACCCGTGAGACTCTCACGGATCATCGAAGGAATTTTCACCTCGCCATTCGTGCGAGTCGCTGAAGTCGCGACGCGCCTGGGCGTTACCTATCCAACCGCGAAGTCCGACCTCGACCGATTGGTCCAAGCCGGCGTGCTAGAGCAGCTTCCGGACATCACGCCAAAGACATTCTACGCGCCGGAAGTATTTGCCGTGAGCTACGGCGAGCTCGGTCAGCTAGACCAAGCCTGATTTCGCGCTTTCCATCGAATCTATTTTTGGGGGTCGCCTCGCAGCAGCCCGCGCGCGCCAGTACTGCTCGGCACGCGGTCTCGCGCCGCGGCCGTCGCACTACAGCGCGAGTTGCCGCGCGATCTCGGCTGCCGGCATGGCGCCGCTCAAACGCCGCGCTTCGCTGCCGCCGCGGAACAAGATCATCGTCGGAATACTGCGAATGCCGAAGCGCTGTGCGACGGCTGGCAGCGCCTCAGTATCCACCTTCGCGACGACTACGACGCTGCCGCGCTCACGCGCAAGCTTCTCCATTTCCGGCGCTACCATCCGACACGGGCCGCACCAGGCAGCCCAAAAATCAATCAGCACCGGCCCAGGGGCTTCACGCACGAGCTCATCGAAATCGGCGCTGCTCGCCAGTGCGACGGGGCTCGAGAGCGGCAACAGCGCGGCTTTGCATTTCGCGCATTTGGCTTTGTCCCACAAACGCTTCGCGGGCACCCGATTGTGCGTTTGGCAGGACGAGCACGCGACTTCCATCGCGACAACATGCGAACGCAACGCGTCGAGTCAAGCTTCGAGCTCGCGCTTAACGCGCCGAGGGCCGTGAACCTGACTTGAGCTATCGACGGCTCAACGACCGCGCCCGATGCAGCACGTCTCCGTGTCGGGGCAGCCCGTCTCTGAGCAGATACCCGTACCGTCTGGCGGCAACCAGCAACAGCAACCATCGCAAACGGTATAGTTGCAGGAATTTTGATGGCAGACCGCGTCGCAAGCGTCACCGCCGCCGCTGCCCGCGCTGCTGCTCCCGCTCGCGCCGGCGTGACCCGCGCTGCCGCCAGTCCCCGCGTGACCCGCGCTGCCGCCGCTCGCTGCGCCGGCATTGCCACCGTTCGCGCTGCCGCCCGCGGACGATCCGGCGCTGCCGGCTGCACCCGCGTGCCCGGCGCCAGCGTTTCCGGCGCTTCCGCCAGACGAAGTGCCGCCATTGGCGGTGCCGCCATTGGCGGCACTCCCG
>DASYCL010000965.1:0-6992 GCA_036500245.1 Polyangiaceae bacterium
GTTGACGATCCGGCAATGCGGCATGCGCTTCACGAGGTAGCTCGGAATCGAGCGCGTGATCGCTGCGACGCCATAACTCACTAGGCCGGGAGCGACACGCCTGAGCAGCGTTTTTTGCAAGGCGCTTTTGACTTTGGAATAGTCGGCGAGCACGTCCGCGTCCGCGCCGAAGCCGCAAAACGGCGCGTTGAAGCCCTCGACTTCAATCAGCCGGATGGTGCGGCTGCCCGCGTCCTCAGTGAGGCGCTTGATGTCCGCTGCGAGCTCGCCGCTCTGGGGATCGCGGGCGCCGACGACCCAAGCGAGCGCGTTGCCCGTGCCGAGCTTGAGCAAACCGAAGCGCGGAAGCGGCCGATTTTGCTTGCGACCTTCGCGAACCACTTCGCTAACCATGACCGTAAAAGTGCCGTCCCCGCCGCCGGTGAGCACGGTGCCGTAGCCGCGGCTGATCAGCGTGCGCGCGATGTGCCCGGCGTCTTCGAGATTGCGCGACACGAACAAGTCGCCGCCAGCGAGGATTTGATCGAGCGTAGAAATCACCTCTTGCGTGACACTCTTCGCGTTGCCGTTCACGACCACGGCGATGCGCGGATCTTGCGGAAACAGGCTGCCTCCGCCGGCTGCGCCATGGTGCGCGACTTGACTCGGCCGGCTCGGCGGGTCCGGGCTCGGCGGGTTAGCGCGAGCTTGTGTCGGAGGATTGGAATCGGGTTTTTGCATCGCAGCCGGAGCTCATACTAAACTGGAAGCCAAGGCTTAGGGGCGCATCCGCGATCCTTCGGATGCACCACGCTATGGGTGATCGTGTGATGAAATCCCGGGCAAAATCCGCTGAATCCGCGCGCAGCGTCGAGCGCGCATCGAAATCCATTAGGCCACCTGCGATGCCGCGCAAGTCCGTGCCAGCTAAGGCCGGGAAGTCCATTCCGCCACTGGCGAGCAAATCCGCGTCGGCCAAGGCGCGCAAATCGTCGCAGCCAGCGGGAGGGTCGAAGAAAGCGGCCGAATCGGCCGGGAAGCGCCGGCTCGGCATGCGTGGAGCCGCGCCATGGGCCGCTCGTCACGCGGCCAAGCACGCGGAAGAAGCCGCGGCGCGCAACCTCGAGCCGCCGAAACCCGGCAGTGCGCGCGGCACCCTGCGCACGCCGGATGACGCGGATACGATCAAGCAACGCATCAGCGAGCTGCATAACGTGCTCGGGCGGATCCGCGCCATGCGCAAAAACCTGAACAGCGAGTTTTATCGCATCGGCGGCGAGCTCAAGCAGGTGCAAGAGCGAAAGCTCTACGAGGCCAAGGGCTTTTCATCGTTCGAAGCCTTCGCCGAGCGCGAATTGGATTTGGGTAAAGCCACGACGCTCAAACTGGCGCGCGTTCCGGATCTGTTTACGGAGGCCGGCGCGCGCGAATATGGTGTCGAGGCGATCCTCGCCGCGATCGATCTTTTGGATGAGCGCGCGAGCGCCACGCCACAGCGCAAGGCCACGCCCGGCCGCGCCCACCTGCCGCTCAAGCCGCCGCGCTGAGTTTTTCCGCCGTCGGGCGCGACGATTTTCGACAAAATCCCGGATTTTTTCCCGGATTCTTGCCGAGTCTTCGCCAGAGAAGTGCTAGCTGTAGCCCCGATCCGATGCGGTTCGTGGACGAGTGTGAAGTGCGAGTCGAAGCCGGCCACGGTGGCAGAGGCTGCGTGGCCTTTCGGCGTGAAAAGTACATCCCCTTCGGCGGGCCGGCAGGCGGCGACGGCGGGCGCGGTGGCGACGTCGTGCTGGTCGCGGACTCGGGGCTCGGCACGCTCTACGACTTGATTCATCACAACGCCGTGCGCGCGGACGCCGGCGGCCACGGCCTCGGCAAGGATTGCTACGGCCGCGCCGGCAAAGACACCGAAGTGCGCGTGCCCGTCGGCACCGTCGTTTACGACCGAGACAGCGAAGAGAAGCTCGGCGAGCTCACGCGCCCCGAAGAGCGCTTCATCGTCGCCAAGGGCGGACAAGGCGGCCGCGGTAACAAACACTTCGCGACCCCGGAGGATCGCGCGCCGCGCAAAGCCGAACCGGGCGAATCCGGTGAAGCCCGCACCCTGCGCCTCGAGCTCAAAGTCATGGCCGACGTGGGCTTGCTCGGCTTTCCGAACGTCGGCAAGAGCACGTTCATCAGCGCAGTGAGCCGCGCCCGCCCCAAAGTCGCCGATTATCCGTTCACTACGCTAGTGCCGCACTTGGGCGTCGTCACGATTGGGGACTATCGCGCTGGGCTCGGGCGCAGCTTCGTCGTGGCCGACATTCCCGGCCTGATCCCGGGCGCGAGCGAAGGCGCCGGGCTCGGCATCCGTTTTCTACGCCACCTCGACCGCACGCGCTTGTTGCTCCATCTGATCACCTTCACAGGTGAAGAAGGGCGCTCGCCACTCGAGGACTACCACGTGATTCGCCGCGAGCTCAAAGCCTACAGCCCGGAGCTCGCGCGAAGGCCAGAAGTCGTCGCCATGACGAAGGCCGATTTGCCCGAAGTGCAAGCGACGTACGCCGAAATCAAACCCGAGTTCGAGAAACTCGGCGTCGATTTGCTGTTGCTCAGCGCAGCAACCCATCAGGGGCTGAACGAGGTCGTGCAGTATTTGGCCGAGCGACTGTTCATCTAGCTCGACGTAGTAAGTTCGGTGACAAGGCATGACTCGATGACCCAGCGTGCCGTGGTCGAACGCGGCGTCGCACTCGTGCTCGGCTTGCTATTTGGCCTCGGCTTCGGCCTGAACTACGGCAGCGCCACGCAAACGAGCTACATCCTCTGGGCGGTGAAATTGATCCACCCCGAGCTGTGGCGACGGGACTGGCTCGTCACTCGAACATTCGCGTATCACAAGGCATACGCGGAACTCGGCGCGCTGCTCCTGCGCCTGACCCCCTCGGGTAGCGCGGTCGCTTGGGCCAATGTCGTGGTCATCGCCGCGGGTGTGCTCGCGCTCTACGCGGTGATTCGCGCGCTTTCGCCAGCAGCGCGCGCACTACCGGCATTTTGCGTCGCGTTGATCCTAGCTTCGGTGACGCGCACACTCGCGCCGGGGATGAGCTACGCGTTTTCGGAGCTGCTTTTGCCGTCCACGTTGGGCGCGGTCGGTATCCTCGCGGCCGCGGCGGCTTTCGTGGCCGATCGACCGCTCGTTACCGGTGTGTGTTTGGCCGTGGGCGGCGTCTTTCACGTCAATGATTTGATCCTGAGTTTGTGCGTCTTCGGCATCGCGTTGCTTCTTTGCGGACGAAAGCAGCTACTTCGGAACGCGCTCTACGGGCTCGGGCCGCCGCTCTTGGTGCTGCTCTGGTTCCTGCCGTTTCTTTTGGCAAGCGTCGGTCCCGGTGCTTCTGCGGAGGGGCAACGCATTTTTCAGGAAGTGCGTCTGCCGCACCACTATCTCGTCCCGCGCTTCGCCTGGGATTTCGCGCTTTGGATCGGCTTTCAGTTGCTCGGCCTCGCGGCGCTCCTCGGCGAAGTCGAGCGCGGCTCTACGCCGCACCGTCGATTGCTGCTCTTGCTCGTGGGTTGGTGGCTGCTGACGATTCCTTCGGCCCTGCTCTCGAGCGTCGTGGTCGTCCATTTCGTGCGCGAGCTGTTCGCCTGGCGCATCTCCGCCGAGGCCGACTTGCTCGCGCAAGCGGCCTTTGCCGTGGCGTTCATCGCGACGGTGTGTGAGGGAAAAGCCGCGCTCGATCACTTCGATCGCCGGGCAATCGGGCTGGGCTTGGCCGGCGTCGCGCTGATCGCGCTCGGCTCGGTCCCAACCAACAAATTGAATGTCGGGGTGGGCACGCTCCTGCTTTTCACGGCGCTCATCCTCTTCAGCCGAACTCCGCTGCGAAAACTAATCGCACCGAACGGCGATCCGGCATCGGCGTCGCGCGTTTTGATCGCGGTGTTGATCTCGCTGATCAGCGTCAACATCGCTCGTTTCAGTCGCCTGCGGCGCTATTCGAATCTGTTGTCCGGAGGAGATCCCGCAGTCACCGGCTTGTGCAACTGGGTCCGTGCACACACGGACCGGGATGCCGTACTACTCACTCCTCCGGATGAGGAAGCGCTGCGCCTTCGCTGCGAGCGCGCGATCGTCATCGATTGGAAGACCGCGCCGGCGAAGCCAAGCGAAGTGCTCGAATGGCTCCGCCGCATCGAAGCCGTAACCGGTCAGAAGCCGTTTCGGTACGAGCGCGAGTTGAGCTCGTACGATGAACTCGACGCCGAGCGCGTCGCGCGACTCCGCGCGCGCTACGGTTTCGACTACGTCGTGACCAAACGCGGGCACGAGCCCAATTTGTCCGTTGCGCCGCTCTTCACGAATCAGCGCTTCAGCGTGTTTCGGCTAGAATAGTGCTCGCGTGGCGAAAGCGCATACGCAGCGAAGCGCTGACCCGAAAACACTGGCCTACCGAGCGTAGGGATCTCGTGGCCGCGCTCGACGACGACGTAATCGAAACCGTAGCGTTCGCGCAACGCGGCGACGCGCGCTTGATCGAGTTTCTGATAGCCGTCCAAATCCGCTTCGCGCTGGAACGGGTGTTGCGCAGTGACGTTCTCGATTCGATCGTACCACTCGAGGACTTCGGACGGCACCGCCGGATTGCTCTTCCAGTCCACGACAATCGCGCGACGACATTGAAAGCGAATCTCGTCTTCCTGCGGCGGCGTGAGGAACAGCGCGTTTTCCGGCGTGCTCTTGCGAGCCCAGGCGCAGAGCTCAGCCACACCGGGCTCGACACCCGAAAGCAAATTCGAGACATGCACGAGCTCCGCGAAACGCAATGCGTTGGCGCCGGCCAGCGCAATCAAGAGCCCGCCGGAGACGTACGCGAGCGGCAAAGTTCCACGTGCTGCGCCGGCCACCGCTCCGAAGACTCCGCTCGTGACGATCGCCACAGCGACGCACAAGGCGAGGACGACCAGCGTTGCGTTCCAGTGCCTAGTCGCTATCGAGCCGACGAGCATCGCGAGCACGCCCAACACGCTCAGTGTGCGCGCGAGCGGTTCGAGCCCAACAAGCGCAGATTTTCCCTCGCAAAACAGCGCGACGCACGCGAGCGCGAAGCTCGATTGCGCGAGCAAGGTCGCTTCCGGGCAGATACGCCAAGCCATCAGCTCCTGAACGGGGCGCACTGTCACGACGGTCGAAAGCAGCACCGCCGAGATCACGAGCAACCAAGCAGCGCCGAGCAAGATCAGAACGCGACGATGCGCGTCCGATCCGCGACGCACCGGGCCGAGCAAGGCGGCCAGCCCGAGTAGCTGAAAGCCGAGCCACGGCGCAAAGTCCCAGGCGAAACGCGCGGGCATGTAGTGATGCGGGGCGCGCACTTCGACGTAAATGCGCTGCGCGTCGGTGGACACCGTTGGGGCCGCGCTCGCCAACAAGAACGGCACAAAATAGAGCAACACGATCAGCGGGGGCCCCAGGCCGAGCCCGAGCTTGCGCGCGAGGTGTTCGCGCCCACTCGCGAGCCAACCCAGCCCGAACACGGCCAAGGCCAGCACCAAATAGTTGACGTGAAAAATCCCGGCAAACGCCAAACACAAACCCGAAGCGAGCGCCTCGCCGGCAACGAACGCGACCATCGCCGCGATCACGCCGAGAGCGCCGAGCGTCGACGGCTGAAAGATTTCAGAAAACGCATAGGTTCCGCCGGGACCCTGCGTGCGCGTAACGGAAGACAACAATAAGACGATACAGAGCGCGGCCAGCGCGCGTTCCGGCCGATCGAGCACGTGGAGCAAGCGCCAAATCGCGAACATGCCCAGTGCGATCGCGCACACGTTGGCCGAACCGATCAGGTAACCCGTCGGGCTGAGCCGGAGCAACAACGTAGCGAGCTTGGCGTAGGCCGGGTGATAGACATGGGTCTGCGTGACGACCCAATCGCGTGCCCACGTCTCCGGGTGAAGCGCACGCACTGCGGGCAAGAGGTAGATAGCTTGATTCGACGTGCCGCAATTTAGGCCAAAACTAAGGCCGAATGACAGCAGCAGCAAAACGAGGAGCCAACGGTTCACATTGCTGGTCACGAGCGCTTGCTAACACGGTCATGCGCGAATCGCGAACTCGGCGCTTCGCGAACTCGAGTCGTCTATCGCGAAGCGTGCTCAGCTCTCCGCGCCGCCGCCCGCGTAGTCGTCGAGATCGCTGAAGTTGTATTCTTCGGGCGCGAGGTTGTCGAAGCGCGTGTACTCCGAGGTGAACTTGGTCATCACCTTGCCGGTCGGACCGTTCCTTTGCTTGGCGATGATCAGCTCGGCGATGCCTTTGTCCGGGCTATCTTTGAAATAGTACTCGTCGCGATAGATGAACATGATCGTGTCGGCGTCTTGTTCGATGGCGCCGGACTCGCGCAGATCGCTGAGCTGGGGGCGCTTGTCTTTGCTGGTGCGCGTTTCGACCGCGCGGTTCAACTGACTGAGCGCCAAGACCGCGACCTTCATCTCTTTGGCGAGTTGCTTGAGCCCGCGCGAAAGCTCGCTGATTTCTTGCTCGCGGCTGCCCGCGTCCCGCCGGCCTTGCATAAGCTGCAAATAGTCGACCGCGACGAGCCCGAGGCCTTTGCCATTCTTCGCACCATCGCCGCGCTTGAGTTCTGCCTGCAGGCGACGGATCTTGGCGCGCAAATCGAGCAGCGTGAGTGCCGGCGTATCGTCGAGCCAAATCGGTAAGCGGCCGAGTCGCGACGCGGCGTCCGTCAATTTGTTCCAATCGTCGCGCTGCAATTTGCCGGAGCGAATGCGCGACATGTCGACTCGCGCTTCGGACGCGAGCAGGCGCGAGGCGAGCTGCTCGCGCGGCATTTCGAGCGAGCAGAACAAGACGCCGTAGCCCGGCTCTTCGACCGCGGCGTCGAAGTACGCGTCGTTGTCCGGGTTGACTTCGACGCGACGCGGCCGACCAATGTTCGCAGCCAAATTCAAGACGAACGAGGTTTTGCCCATGCCGGGGCGCGCGGCCACGATGTAGAGAT